>JADYXQ010000066.1 GCA_021772135.1 Candidatus Obscuribacter sp. | reverse complement strand
TAAAAGTAAAAGCGAAAGTGAACAGTGAAACGGAAAAGCGTCATACTGATTTTTTCGCTGTTGCTGGCTGCCACTGTATGCGGTGCCGAAGCAAAAGTTCCGGTTAAAACGCTGCCGGTTAAAGCGGTGAAAAATCCTCTAGCTGTATTGAAAAGCAAACAGGCCGCCGAACAGACCAAAAGCCAGGCAATTAAAAGCGATGCTGTCTTTATCAATGACGTAAGACCGACTACCCTATCGAGTGACGAAATTATCAATATCGCCGTCTACAAAGGCGCTAACCGCGGAGTGGTCAACATTGCTCCTGTGGCTTCGGCAGAAGATTACATCGTCAATCACAGCGCTGAAGGATGCGGCTCAGGCGTGATTATTTCCAGCGACGGCAATATTCTCACCAATTACCACGTGGTCGAAGACGCCGAACACGTGAGAGTAACGCTTTGGGACGGCAGCAATTTTCACGGCGTGGTCAAGGGCATCGACAAACAAACCGACCTGGCTATCGTTAATATCAAACCGCCCGAAACATCTAAACTGACCATCATTCCTTTAGGTGATTCATCACAGCTAGAAGTGGGCCGGCGAGTTTTTTCCATTGGTAATCCCTTTGGCCTCGATCGCACTATGACTGTGGGCGTAGTTTCGTCTCTTGGTCGCACCATTCCAGTAGCCAAAGGCCGCTTGATTAAGGGCGTGATTCAAACCGATGCCGCCATTAATCCGGGCAATTCCGGCGGGCCGCTGCTGGATAGCCTGGGCCGTGTGGTCGGTATCACCACAGCAATTTATACGACTAACGGCCTCAGTTCCGGCGTGGGCTTCGCCATACCTATTAATATCGCCAAGAACGTCATTCCTCAGATTCTTGAACACCACAAGGTTTTGCGCCCAGACCTGGGCGTGGAAGTCACCCCGGCCGGCGAAGTAGGCGTGCGTGTCTTGCGGGTGGCCAAAAACAGTCCGGCGGCGGCGGCCGGCCTTGCTGGACCCAAAGTCGTGCTGTATGACATTGGCAATGGACTGATATTGCAGAAACCAGATTTCACGGTGGCAGACATCATTTTGGAAGCGGACGGCATTGCTACAAACACGGTAGATGGCCTGATGTCGTACATCGAAAGCAAGAAGGCTAACCAAGTGGTTACACTGACCGTGATCCGAAGCGGACGCGCCGTAAAAATTCCAGTAAAATTAATAGGTGTGTCAGACTAAACCTGAAGGAAAGATCTGGCGTTATCAGGGACCAAAAGAACGGAGAGCACATTGTCAAGAATCCTCGTCATCGAAGATGACCTCTCGATCTCTGAATTAGTAAAAATAAATCTTGAATTACTGGGCCACCAGGTAATCACCGCACCCGATGGCATCAAAGGTCTGGCCATGGCTACGCAGAATCGTCCTGACTTGATTGTCCTGGACGTAATGATGCCTGACCTGGATGGCTTCACAGTTTGCCAGCGTCTGCGTCAGAACCGCGAAACCAACCCAATTCCAGTGCTTATGCTCACTGCTCTTTCCACCACTAAAGATAAAGTGGCCGGATTTGATGCCGGAGCTGATGATTATTTGCCCAAACCTTTTGACATTCCCGAACTGCAAGTGCGGGTCAGAGCCCTTTTGCGTCGTGCCGGCTCGGTACCGCATTCGGCCTCGTTGCCTGAAATACTCACCGCCGGTGAGATCACTCTCATTCCTGAAAATTTGCAAGCGCAAGTAGATAGACGTGTTGAAAAGCTCACACCAACTGAGTTTGAAATATTGCACTGCTTAATGCAGCACCATGGTCAAACAGTCTCCACAGGCAAATTGCTTGAAGAAGTCTGGGGTTATTCACCAGACGATGACGTAGACACAATTCGCGTACACATCAGGCATTTGAGAACTCGAATGGAAAAAGGCGAGCGCAAATATATCAAGACTGTATACGGTGGTGGGTATCAGCTTGTTGCTGAAGGATTTACTAAAGACAAAATCGGTGAGTAAATTCTCACAAACGCTGCAGATGAAATAAATAAACTTCGCGGTCGTCAAGCGCCAGGCATTGAGCCGGGCAAGTGATCTTGAGAGTTGCAACCATTGGTACTATAAAGCTTTTAGGTTAAGAGAATTGGTGGCCGGTAGACATACTGGAAACCTAACCTATATCATGTACGCAAGCCATTGATAACGTCTTCAATGGGACTGAGACAAGCGCACAGCCCCAGGCACAATAGTTGAGCAAGGAGAACCTGGTTTGTTATTCAACAGTCTGCAGTATTTAGTCTTTCTGCCCGTGGTCTTTCTTCTATATTGGATTTCACCACAGCGCCTGAGAGTGCCACTACTTTTAGTGGCGAGCTATGTTTTCTACTGCACGTGGCGACCAATCTACGGCTTGCTCATCTTCGGCCTGACCATGGCAACATTCCTGCTTGTGCCTTTTATTCACAAGGCAGCAACGGCAGCTAGCGGCAAACATATTTTCACACCGAAAGTATGGTTGGGCATTGCTGTTGCAGTTAACTTGCTCTGTCTGGCAATTTTCAAATACGCCTACTTCGCTGTTGGCTCCGTCAAGCAGGGCCTCTCGATGGCTGGCATTGATTGGAAAGAACCCCACCTGCATATTATTTTGCCACTGGGCATATCGTTCTTCGTTTTCGAATTTATCCACTACGCGGTGGAAGTTTATCGCGGTAAGCCACTGGTTAAGAACTTCTCCGCTCTTGCTCTTTTTGCCGCATTCTTCCCGACGCAAATCGCCGGGCCGATTAAACGCTATCAAGATTTCGTTCCCCAGTTGACTGAAAAGCTCAAGTTCAAGTGGGAGTATGTGGACGAAGGCATGCAGATGATCCTCATGGGTCTGGCTAAAAAAGTATTGCTGGCTGACAATCTGGCCATGGTGGTACAGGCCGGCTTCGCTCATCCTGAGAATTTCTCGTCAGTAGATCTCTGGCTCATTACTTACGCTTTTGCATTCCAGATCTTCTTCGACTTCGCCGGTTATACCGATGTGGCCCGAGGCTCGGCTTTGCTCTTCGGCTATAAAGTGCCAATCAACTTCAATCTTCCATATATGGCAGCCAATGTGGCCGACTTCTGGAACCGCTGGCACATCAGTTTGTCTACCTGGTTGAGAGACTATCTCTTCATTCCACTGGGTGGCTCACGGGTTTCGCGTCCGCTTGTCTACCGCAACCTTTTCATCACCATGGCTCTTGGTGGACTCTGGCACGGTGCAGCCATGCACTTCCTCGCCTGGGGCGCCTATCAAGGTATCGTTCTTATTTTGCACAGAGAATATGTGCGTGTGCTTGAAGCCGTGGGTATCAACAAAAAGCTTGCCGCATCACCCACCGCCGCCAAGCTCTATCACTGGTTCTCCATTGTCGCCACTTTCCATATTGTCTGTATCGGCTGGGTACTTTTCCGCGCCGACGATATGAAAACAGCCGGTGCCATGATACTGAAGCTGGTGCAAGCACCAGTTGATCTATTGCACTTCAGTGCATCGCAACTGGCGATTCTGCAGATTCGCGATCCGATTATTTTCCCTGCCTTACTTCTGCTCTTACCTGGACTGATGATTTCACAACCAATCATCGCCTGGCTTAACGACAAGAAGTTCTATCAAAGTCCTCCCTGGGCTGTTCAAGTCAGCCTGATGGTGGCTCTGATGTGCTTGCTCACCATCTTCTCCCCAGACAGCTCACCTCGCTTCATCTACTTCCAATTCTAAAAAGAGTTGTTGAATGCTGGCGGTTATCAGTGAACAGTGTGGAAGCAATCAATAAAAGAGTAAAAGTAAACCCACTCAAGAGTAGATTCTTGGTGGCCTCAGCCGGCTTTGCCTTGCTTTCCGCAAGCATGGCCGCTCTGGCTTTTGGTCAGACGAAACCCACTGATTTTGCTTACAACACCTGGACTACCTGGGCGATAAAAGAATTTGTAGAAGAGGCGAAAAAACCTGATCTGGTTTTCCTCGGCTCATCGCTTATGCTGGTGCCTCTGGACAGTACCGATGCCGACCATCTTCAGCGCCGCATTGACGGCTCGGCTCATCACAAAAGCGCTTACTTCGAAGACCGCTTTGCTGAGAAGACGGGCCAAAAAGTATCTACTTATAATTTCTCACTACCTGGAGAAATGCCGTCTGACGCGGCATTGATCACCGACTTTTTGCTCAAAGGCGAAAAGGCACCAAAGGTAATTGTCTACGGCGTCGGCCCCCGTGATTTTCTCGATAATCTTTTGCAGAGCCCGGCTGCCACAGACCCCTTTCAAACTCTCTCGCGTTTCGGCGACTGGACTAAACGGGTTGACCTGATTGTGCCTCAGTGGCAAGAGAGGCTCAGTTACGAACTCGGCCAGGCCTTTTACACCTATGGCAGCAAATCGCAACTGGTTTTTAATGCCAATAAAGTAATCAATGCTTTATTAGATAAAGTAGCGCCGCAGCCACAGCTAAAACAAACGGCCGTCGAGTTGGCGGGAGTACGCCGTCTGCTTCTTCCCGACTATCATCCCTTTGAGATCAATCGCCAACAGTGCTTATTCAGCCCAGAATTAGCCAATGCCCGGCCTAAATTTGAAGACAATGTGGGCGAGTATCGCCAGCGCTATAAAAATTTAAAACTGGAAACATTCAACGGTCAGATGCAGTTTCTTTCTGACATTCTGGTCACGGCAAAAAGTCGCGACATTCACGTTGTGCTGGTGGCCATGCCGATTACCGACGTCAACCGCAATTTGCTTTCCGACAATATCTGGAAACTTTATTGCGATCGCCTGCGCACTTTGGCCGCAGCTAATTCAGAGAGCACCACATTTTTTGACATGCAAGCCAGCGGCGGCTTTAAAACTGAAGACTTTAAAGACACTCTGCACCTGCACTCGGGTGGCGGGGCCAAACTACTGGATAAAATCGTGCAAGTAATGGCCACAGACAAACCAACCATGGCCGCACTGACAAGCAACAATAACATTGCTTTAGAGCGCTTTCGCCAGACCACCAGGCAGGAAGCCATGATTGAGCAGAAGGAGTCACCAGCCTTATGACTCTAGCAGCTCCAGAAATTAAAACAGAAACTACTACAGCTACCGGCGATCGCCGTCGGCCGGCTGATCATAGTGAAACAGTTGCTTACGGCAGCCAGTTCCTAGATCGCCGCAAGCGCGGTCGCATCAGTGCATTTGCTGTTGCCGCGGCATTGTTCGTAGCCGTCAATCTGGCTTTTTCCTTCTACACTCCATTTAACTTCGACCCTTTCCGCTTCCCTTATCAGGGTTGGTCCTGGTGGACTTTCCACGATTTAAGAGCCAAAGCTGAGCTGCATAACGTGGCGCTACTGGGTTCATCACTGATGGTCAGCGCTGTTTCCAATTGCGACGCCAACTACCTCAAAAAACAACTTGATCTGACTGGATATCACAAAGCTAGTTATCTGGACGATCAGCTGCGCACCGCATTTGGTGGCGACTTCAATACTTATAATTTGTCGGCTCCCGGTCAAATGCCTTCAGACGCCTATTTGACTTTAAAAAGTATGCTCATCACCGCTCATCGACCTGATGTGGTTGTTTATGGCGTGGCTCCGCGCGACTTTATCGACAGCAGAATGGCCAGCCCAACAGACACTGAACCATTCCGCTTCCTCAACAGGCTGGTTAATACAGACGAGTGCGCGTCGGGTCTTTTCCGCGATCCCCTTGGTCGCCTTGACTGGTTTATCAATCGTAATTTCTATTTTTCCCATCACTCGGTTGATTTTCAAATGCTGAGCGCCGACACCATATCGGCTGCACTTGATCGCATCACACCGGTTCAGGTCAATACAACTGCTTATTCGTATTGGCAAAGACAAAAGCTCATTCCTTTTTATAAGCCGGGCGAAATTCACACCCAGGCAATTATGACCCAGCCGCACACACAAGCTGAAGCAATCGCCGCCTGGAAGGATAACACAGCCGACTATGTGGAGCGCTACAGCCATCCGGACAAACATACTTTCCGCACTCAGTTTTATTTCTTGCGCAAATTAGTGCAGCTCTGTCGCCAGGAGCGCATTGAGCTGATTCTCGTCAACATGCCTATCGCTAAAGAAAATATCGCCGTGCTCAAGCCCCAGGCCTATCTCAATTTTGTGCTCACCTTAAAACAATTTGCTTTCGACCAGCAAATTACGGCCTTTGACCTCAACGATTTTATGCACTACGCCAAGAGTGATTATCATGACTATGTGCACCTCAATGGTTTTGGCGCCAAAAAGTTTTTCGATAGTTTGATTTATTCGCTCACTCTAACACCGCGCAGTAATGTCGCTTTTCGTATGGCCGGCCAGGAACTAGCCCGTCAGAACGCGCATGCCAATGCCACTGAAGCTAACGCCAACGCTATTGAAACTGAACGTTTGCAAGAAAAGCTGCAGCGCGCTTTTGGACCTCTGAGCGAAGGCGATACAAAAATCCCGGCGCTGCACAGCGACGCCACCAAGATTGGTGCCAGAACGGTGAAAGACGGCGGTGGACTGTAATATGCCATCCAAAAAAGCTTTTCCTACCGCACTGCTTTTATTTGCTCTGACAAATCTGGCTCTCTATGGCCTCTTTCATCAGAAAGGCTTGCCTCAAGCAAAGATCTTAGATCTTAGCGCCCTGCACCGTGCCAACTACGAAGCCCGTCAAGAAGGGCCCTGGATCTGGTGGGTGCTGCGTGCGTATCTGGGCCAACCGCAAACACCTGACTTAGCGATCTTAGGCAGTTCGCAAATGGGTTCGGCTATTTTTTCAGCCGAGGCCGAACACCGCTTTGAGGCTCTGGATACAACCGACCAGAGAGAAGTAACCAGGTTGACCGACGCCGTTCAAAAACTGAATGGTAGGGCGCCAAAGGTGTTCAACCTCTCTATGGGTGGTGCCATGGTCTCAGACCATTACCTGGTAGCTAAGACGCTCTTTAGCGGCAAAGAAAAACCGAAAGCTGTAGTGATTGGTGTTAATCCTCGCGATTTTCTCGACAACGATCTGCCGGCTGCCAGTGCCACCGATGCTTTCTATTTCCTCAGCTCCTATGTCGATATTGAAAATTTAGCTCCTGTCTCGTTCGACGGTTTCTTCAATTTGCTTGACTATAAATTGAAGAAACACTTGCCCCTCAAACAAGTAAACACCATTTGTAAAGGCAACGAACCGCCGAGCTTGGCTAACATCGCCACTTTCACCAATCCGGAAGGCAAAGGCACGCTGGAGAAAAGAAAAAGCCAGCCACTGGCGACGCAAGTTTTACAAGCCATATCGGGCTCTGCAGGCGACATTCGCCAGGGCACCTGGCGGGTACCGGCACAGCCGCCCTTCAGCTTTGTGGACAATAGCAGAGAATATCTGCGACGTTACAAACGCACCAACCCACCTTGCCTGACCGGTCAGAAAGCCTATTTTCACGCCCTGCTTGCCTATCTAAAAGCGCAAGACATCAAAGTGATAGTGGTGGGTATGCCCAGTATGGAAAGCAACCGCCACATATTACCGGCTTCGTTCTGGACAACTTTCAAGCAATATCTGCATGATGAAACAGTGGCTTCAGGAGCCTCTTTTGTTGATTTGTTCGGTGACCAGCGCTTTGTCATTACCGACTATCTTGATACGGTTCACTTGAACCGCTTCGGTGGTGCCAAATTGATTTCTGCCATTGCCGGCGAACTGAACAAGCGCCCTGATATCACAGCGATTATGCCTGCTGCCGCACAATCACAATCAGAATCACCAGTAGATGTACAACTGAGCGCCGGCCAGCAAAAACAATGGCATTAAGAATTATATTTTTGTCGCTGGCAATATTTTTTGGCGCGCACGCAACAGTGCCACCGGCGCATGCACAGCCGGTCACCGAACAAAGTCGCCGCCAACAATTTCAAACGCTTTACAGCAAGGCTTCAGTTGAACTGGATAATCTCAATATAGAAAAAGCACGCAAGCTTTATCAAGAAATCGCTCAATTGAGCGGACACGACCGCTTCGGCGCCCGAGCGCGAGTAATTCTCAAAGCGGAGCTGCCACTATATCCGGTGACAGCGCATTGCAATGAAATGTACAAACAAGGGAATGTCTTAATGCGTTCGTCCAATCCCGGCGATGCTCTCAATTTGTTTGTCGACCTGGCCAGACGTTATCCTAAATTTGAATGGGCTCAAACCGCCATGGCATCAGTCTATATGCGCATGCAGGACACTGAATCGGCCGCTCAATGCGCTCGCCGTGCCCTGACCATCAACGAAAATTTCCTCCAGGCCTGGATGATTTTAATTCATGACGCCATTATGCATAATGATCTTGACGGAGAATTAGATGCCGTTACCAGAGCGCACCAACTGGACCCATCCAACCCCATGATTAATGGCCTACTCAGTCATGTGCTCAAAGAAAAAAGCAGCCAGAAACCCGATTAGCAACTAGCTAAATCTCTTTTGCACTGCGGCCGGAAGCCACCGCCAGATTTGACTTAGCCGCCAGGGTGGCCAGTTTTTGCATAAATGACTTGCTCACTGCCGGTTCCAGGTGCACCGCATCAACAAAATTCGTTTGTTGATTCCATGTGGCATTATTGAGGTCGACAAATTCAACGCCATACTTTTCACAGAGCTGACTGGTGCTAGTAAGATAGGTCTTGTATGAACCTTGTGGCATTAGGGCGACATTGTCTCGCGAAAGCGGCATGTTAACCACGAGCAGAGTGGCCTTGTTTTCCTGACAGTAACTCAGCAGACGCTCGAAATAAGAAAACTGAGTTTGATATTTAGCCGGTTTAAGCGGATTATAGCGCCGTTTATATTCATCTTGAGTGGCCGCGACACTTTCATGATCGAGTGCTATTTGCGGCACCACCAGCGGTGTGCCGATTGCTTCACCAGGCAAGAGGCCTTTCTTTTGTTGTTTAAGGGCTAGACTCTCTGAATATTTCTCAAAGACTACAAATGGCAAACATTTTTCAATAATACGTTTGGCTCTGATATCAAAAAGTTTCTGCCAGTCGCTGCGGTAGCGATAAAAGCTCGATAGCCGCTCAACACAGGCAGATTTTTGTTCGTCGCTGGAAAGTGTGGGCTCTGCGGCAAAGAGTTGCGGCAAATCTTCGAGTTTGCCAAAGATGCGAAAGACCGGGCTGGCATCAACACGTGGAAACAGATTATCGTGGAAGTCTCGCGGAGCAATGCCATAGACGATGCAAGTATTGGCGGCATTGCCTTTACCGAACGCAGGGGGCAGAATTTCTTTGGTGAGAATATAGGCGTCTGAAGCCATCTCCCCGCCTACGGCCAGCAAATAGCTCTTTGGAGCGGCCACCCTGGCAGCCGATTCGCGCTTCAATGCCTCACTGAGATAACTTTCGAAACTGGTGAGGCGACGGTCGTGAAAACGCTTAAAAGCCTGGCCGCGATAATCTGCTTCACACTGTAAAGCCGGGGCCACCATAAGCGACGAGCCTAATAAAAATACGGCACCAGCACTGGTGCCTCTGTCCATGTCTTTTTTGATGGCGACAACAGTGTTGTAAGACTCACCTTTATCGGTGTTGACTGTGTTGATGGAAGCGAGAGGATGACCAACTCCAAAGGCAATATCTACCGCCGCCACTAAGCAGGCAGCAATACAAGCGGCGCTGACCACTGTTCTTTTTCCTGATAGTAGCGCCCGTAAAGCCATAAACCTCGCAAAACCTAATGGTACTAGAGATTTGTCAAGGAGTGGCAGCTTTAAACACTTTTGTAGCTAAATGGCTTTTAAACTGGGCTCAAAAGAGGCAATAGCCTTGGTACTGAAAAATTTGGCTTGCATTTAAGGTTTTGGGTTGGAATTTTTTTTCAGAAGCAAACGTTCGCCGATAAAGGTCAGGTCATCCCTTTTCCACATTTCCATTATCGGCTTCTCGCCTCCAGGCGGCCAACCCGGTTCGCTGCCGAAAACTTCGCTGTCTAACTGGGAGAGGTCATTTTCGTAGGCCCGATTGACTTGCGCCGGCGCCAGCAGTACCAG
>JADYXQ010000065.1 GCA_021772135.1 Candidatus Obscuribacter sp. | reverse complement strand
GTTCTATTTATATCAGCTGCTGAAGTAAAAGAGCCGTGGGCCTGGACAGGCATAAGCGCACCAGCACTTTCATTTTTGCATCAAACAGTGGTGCTGGACGAAAGTGAAGAGGCCAAGCTTGATGCCGACAGAGCAGTAGCCGCCTTGCTTTCATTGAAAAAACATGTGCAGGCACTCTACAAGAAAGCCTTGCTGCAAAATTTTGCACCAGCCGACACTGCGGAGATGCTTCTGTCCATCGGCACGGCCTGGCATCATTCGATTATTTTTGATGCTCCACAGGATGCTGAGCCTTTAGCTCAAGCTATCGCCTATCTGCAAAACAACCAAGAACGCATTAACGACGGCAATCTTCTTTATCTTCTTTTTGAACTGGAAGCACTGATAAGCTACAAAACCATGAGTGCCGGTTTGCAAACTTTTGCCGCCGGAGTCTTCGCCGGTAATTTCGTTCAAGTGGCTCTCTATCCACTGGCAAGGTTGGGCGCCACTGAATTTTGCGTACGAGAACGCCTTTTTGATGAAGTAATCAATCTCGTCGGACGTGGATTTGCACCGGTAGTGATTAACGAAATGGGTCTGGTGGCCGATGGCAATCACCGGGTAACGGCGTCGTGGATCTGGAATATTCTCAAGCACACAGCCGACAAAAATCTTGACTGGTCACTGGACTGTCCTGAATTTCAAAAAGCCATCAGCGAATATTTTGAGCAGTCGAAAGAAAGCGCGGTGTCCCGGCACGAGGCTCTGAGCCACTTAGCTCACTTCCTTTCACGGCCCGAATATCGCTCGAAGCTAAACACCTATATTCGGCCACTTCTGGCCGAATACGATTACATCAAAGAATTGCCTGTAGTCTTCTTGCCGGAATATCTCTCGCAAGCTGTAGTGAAATCGCACTATGACGAAGGCACCAAAGTTGAAAGAGCTTGCCCATCGGTATACGAAACCCTGGCGAAAAATGACAGACTGGTTTTACCGCCGAGAGCCTCATATCACTTTACCGATTCGGCACTGTTGCCCTGGTTTACCGTGCTCGGTCGTGACCAGACAGTTGGTGAGCAAGGCCAGAATTCGACGCACGCAAGCGCTTCACGTTTCGGCAATACCAATAGAAATAGATTGTCCGCCAGAAAAATTCCTACTGGCGTACGCAATCAAAACAAAAAAATCGTAAAAAGAGCAGTTAAACCGCTTTAACGGGGCAGGAGAAAAGACCATGAGAATTGCATTTTTAGGAAAGGGCGGGGCAGGAAAAACCACCACAGCGGCTGGTTTTATTCGCTACCTGGCAAAGAAAAAACCCTACGTATTGGCTATTGATGCCGACGTCAACGCTCACTTGCGCGGTGCGTTGCACCTCGATAATTTGCAAGGCGAAGCCTACGAACTGGGCGAAGTAAAAGAAGAAATCATCACCTATTTAAAAGGTGAGCGCACTGACCTGGGCGAACTTACCATGGTTGGCACTACACCACCGTCGCTGAAATCGAATTTCATCGCCGTCAGTGCAAGCGATCCGCTAATTAAAAAATACGCTCAGAACAGCGGCAACATCTCACTTTTGACAGTGGGCACTTATAAAGAAAGTGATGTCGGCGGTGCCTGCTACCACGTCAAACTGACCGGTTTGCAATCTTTCTTCCATCATTTGCTCGACGGCGATAATGATGTGGTGGTAGCTGACACTACGGCCGGTACCGACAATGTCGCCACTTCACTGTCGTTCGCCTATGACATGAACGTGTTCGTAGTAGAACCAACAAAAAAATCCGTACAGGTTTACCTCGATTATCTGCAAGTAGCCCCTCATCTGGCTGAGCGCACATACGTTATAGCCAATAAAGTCGACACTCCTGAAGACGAGCTATTTATCATCAAGCACGTAGGCCAGGAGAAGCTGCTGGGAGCCGTGCCTCAATCGCGTCACTTGAAGCGTTTCGAGCAAGGCAAAAAAGAAGCCCTCGATGATTTCATGAAAGAGCAAGAAGTAGTGTTCGAAAAAGTCTTGAACACGCTGGAAAGCAAAAAGCGCAACTGGACCGACTACCTGACCCGCTTGCGAGCAACTCACACCAAAGTCTGCCGCGACTGGCTGGATGATTATTTCGATCAAAAATTAGACAGCGGCCTCGACCAGGACTTTACTTACGAAAAAGTTTTGAGCCGAGTAAAAAGCCTGACTACGGTTTAACTGTAAAACGAGAATAGAATGTCAATTACAACCCCAGTGCCCCAAGTAGAAACGGTTAAAGCCAAAGCGACAGAAAATCTTGTTCTGACGCCCAAAATCCATCCGCTGATAAAGCAATTTCTAGCGGAAAGAGAAACGCTCCTTGAACTCACCCGCGCTCTCGGTAGCCCACTCAACGTGCTTTTCCCCGAACTGATTGGCGAGAACGTAGAAGGATTTCAAAAGACTTTCCGCGATCTCAATGTAATCGGCAAAATATTCTTCGCTCACAAGTGCAATCAATCAGACTCCCTGACAAGAAGACTGGCAGTAGAAAACGCCAATCTCGACGTCAGCTCGGTCAATGAATTGCGCCATGCACTGGGCAGTGGCTTCGACGCTACTCGTATCGAAGCCACTGGTCCAAAAAACGCTGAGTTTCTTGGCCTTGCCATTCAACAAGGCATCACGATTGCAGTAGACAGCATCTCTGAGTTGCAAATGATTTTGACACTGCGTGCAGTGCTCAAGGTCAAAAAAGCAACCAAAATTCTGCTGCGTCTTTCTGGCTTTGAGGCCAATCACAGCAAATTTCTCAATAAGGGCAGCCGTTTTGGCGTGCCAATCAAAGAAGCCAACATTGCTTTCGATATTCTCGAAGCCAATCGCAAGGAAGTGGAATTGCTTGGTTTCTCCTTCCACTTAGATACAGTCAGTGTGCTCGAGCGCGCAATCGCCATTGAAAATTGTCTTGAGCTTTTTGAAGAAGCGCTAAGTAGAGACTTCGAGCCCCGGGTACTCAATATCGGCGGCGGTTACAAAGTCAATTATCTTGAGAACGAAGACGAATGGAACGCTTACGTCAGCGCCTTAAAAGAATCGGTCTTAGGCACTAGACCGACAATGACCTGGCACAACAATGCTTTTGGCATGTCTTCAGACAAAGGTAAATTGAAAGGCAATTTCAACAGCTACAGCTATTTTGACACTGAAACCGGTGGTGATTTCTTAGATGAGCTTCTTAGCCAGCGCTTCGCCAATCTCGGTGACGCCACTGCCGCCAGTATCATTCGCGATAATATGATTGAGCTCTGGATTGAGCCAGGCCGCTCTCTCGTTGAGCAAACCGGTATCACCGTTGCTCGGGTAAATTCAGTACGCACTTCAAGCCGCAATGAACCAATCATTTGCTTGAACATGAAACGCCAGGATATTTCGTTCCTGGATCAAGAAATTTTCGTTGATCCTGTTGTCATTGAAAAAGACCCGACACCAGAAGAAGCTGACGCTCAGCCCATCGGGGTCTACTTTGCAGGTAACCTCTGCCTCGAGTCAGATTTGATCTACCGCCATTTGACCTATGTGAAAAAACTGCCTAAAGCAGGAGACTTAGTTGTATTCGTCAACAGCGCCGGCTATTTCATGGACTTTTCCGCTTCCACATCGATTATGCATCCCATCGCTAAAAAAGTAGCGGTGATGGAGCGCCAGGGTAAATTTACATGGATGCTCGATTCAGAATATGTACCCTACTGGGAAGAGCTACCGTAATTCATTTGACCCTACTCGGAGATAATTCAAAATGTTAGTCAAGCATGTCAGTGAGCTAATCGGCAATACACCATTGTTCGAAATACCGCCTCAAGTGCATGGTCTCAAAAATATCAATCTCTATGCCAAGCTGGAGTTGCTCAACCCATTTGGTTCTGTCAAAGATAAATCGGCCTGGAATGTACTTAAAGATGATATCGAACAAATTGCTAGAGACGGCAAGACCGTAATCGAATCGTCCAGCGGCAATATGGCCAAAGCCATGCAACTGGTGTGTTCAGCTTATGGCGTACCTTTCAAAATTGTCACCAACCGCATCAAAGTGCGCGAAGTCAAACAAATTTTGCAACTGCTCGGCGCCGATGTTGACGAACTGCCGGGTCTATCTGAATGTCCGGATCCAACAGATCCTAACGATCCCATCACTTTCATCGAACAAATCATGTCGGCAAATCCCGGCAAATATTTCCACACTTCGCAGTACACCAACGAAAAAAACATCCACGCTCACTATAACTCTACCGGCCGCGAGGTCTGGGAAGACTTGCAAGCAGCTGATGCAGGCGAAGTAGATTATTTCATCGGCGGATTAGGCACAACCGGATCCACTCGTGGTGCCGGTACTTTCCTCAAAGAAAAGAACGACCAGATGAAGAATATCGGTGTCATTGCCAGTAAAGGGCAGTTGCTACCCGGTATTAGAAACGTTGATGAAATGTACGAAGTGGGCCTGTTCAGAAAAGATTTTTACGACGATATTATCGAAGTATCTATGGACGAATCAATTGACGCCATGCTCGACCTGATTCGCAAATGCGGTATTTTGGCCGGCCCCACAGGCGGTGGCAGCCTGGCAGCGGCGCTCAAATATTTCAAAGAAATCGACGGTACACTGACTCGCAAACACAATGCTGTCTTCATCGTCTGCGACCGGGTGGAATGGTATCTCTCTTACCTACAAAAATACAGACCGGAATTATTTGGTCTGGCAGTGAAAAAAGATTCGCTCAAAGCCATTACGAAAGAGCAAGCCGACAATGCCCCTGAAGTCGATTGTGACGCCCTCGAAACCTTGCTTACCCAGAGCGTCAAGCCAGTGATTATCGACATGCGCGGCAGCCTGGCCTTCAAAGCTTCACGCATTCCCGGTTCACTCAATATACCTACCGATGGTTTAGAAGACATTGCCGACATGGGCGTGCCTTTCGCCAACGACCAGAAAGTGGTGTTGGTTTGCCCCACCGGTGAAGTATCAAAACGCTTCGCAGCTTATTTCAAAACTAAAGGTGTCGACATAAGCAGTCTGGAAGGCGGTTTTGTGGGCTGGCGCGACGCTGGTAAAACCACCGAGCGTGCCAAGCAAGACGGTGTGAGAAAAAGTCTCGTAAGTTCAGGATCAGGAAACAAATAACAATATGACCAACTGTCAAATCAACGAGCAGAATACTGATGCCACGTCTAATTTAGACGTTGAAGCTTTTAGAAAACACTTCCCGATTTTCTCCAATCATCCGGATCTAATTTACTTTGACAGCGCCAGCACTACTCAAAAACCGCAAATCGTAGTGGACGAGCTGCTCGACTATTACACCAATCGTTGTGCCAATGCCGGTCGCGCTTCGTACTCCTGGTCAACCCAGTTGACCAGTGACATCGAAGAGACCAGAGGCAAAGTGGCCCAGTTTCTCAATTGCGAAGTTAAAAACCTGGTCTTCACCGGCGGTGCCACCGATAGCCTCAATATGGCAGCACTGAGCTACGGGCTGAGCAATCTTGAAGACGGCGACGAAATCATGCTTTGCCCGCAAGACCACAAATCGGCGGTGCTGCCCTGGTACAACGTGCAAGAGATGTTGCAAGCACAAGGCAAAAACATTGAAATCAAACATTTCTCCATTCACGAAGTGGGCGATTATGATTTGAAGAGCGTCAAAGCTCTGCTTTCACCGCGCACAAAAGTTCTGGCTATGGCCCATGTGCACCACGTCTTCGGCCTCGATATGGAAGTCGCGAAAATTCGTGAAATCGTAGGCGACGTTATAGTAATTTCGCTCGATGCCAGCCAGAGTGTGGGTCATACAAAGGTAGACGCTCAAGCACTGCCGGTTGATATGATTTCATTTTCCGGCCACAAAATGTTTGCTGCTCCCGGTGTGGGCGGGCTCTACATCGCTCCGCGAATTGCAGACAAAATCAAACCAGTGCGCCTTGGTGGCCAGAGCCCAGTTGCTATAACAGAAAACGGCCTGGAATATTCAGCCAAGTCGATGCATCAATTAATTGAATGCGGTACTCTCAATATTCCTGCCATTCTTTCGTTAGGTAAAGCCGTCGACTTTATTCAATTGATTGGTATTGCAGCCATTGAAAATCAGTTAAGTGACTTGACAGTTTACCTCTGGCAGAAACTGATGGACCTTCCTGGTCTTGTCTTTGCACCAGGTATCGGAATTTGCGGCTGCGACGCCGGTTTCGGCATCGTTTCATTTCGCTTTGAGCAAGTATCAGCCCTCGATCTTACTTTCTTATTGGACGCAGAAAAAATCTTTGTCAGAGCCGGAGACCATTGCACTGAAAAGAATGGCGAAGAAGATTTTCTGCGGGTGAGTATGCACGCTTATAACACCAGAGCTGAAATCGATCAGCTGGTGGAAGTTTTAGAATCGGCGACGAGCTAGAAATAAAATGACCGCAGCAAAAACAGTCGCAATTGTCGGAGCAGGCCACAACGGCCTCACCGCTGCTGCGTATTTGGCCAAGGCCGGATACAGCGTGGACGTTTTTGAAAAAAGAGACACCCTCGGTGGTCTTTGCGTCACAGAAAAACCATTTGCTAAGTTCGGCAGCGAAGTTAAGGTCTCAACTGTAGCTTCTTATTTCGGCATGCTGCGCAAAGAAATTTTTCAAGAACTAAATTTAGAAGAGCACGGCCTCAAGCCGTATTTGACCAATCCTATTGAAATAGTGCTTCTGGACGGTGGACAATTTTCTTTCACCCCGCGCGAAGCCGGTGAAGGCAGATCTGAAATTGCCTCGCTGACTGACAGCGATAAAGAAGGCTGGCAGCGCTTCTGGTGCGACATGCAAAAAGCGGCCGCAATTATCTATCCTGGTTATCTCGATAGCAGTTTGACGCAAAAGCAAGTAGAGGCACTTTTGCTGGAAGCCAAACTAGATAAGATTGCCGCGCACATTTTTGACGGCAGTTTGCTTGATTTGCTCAAACTCTATGTAGCCAGTGAAGATTTAATGGCAGTAGCAGCTACTTGCACACCAGGTTTTGTCAATCTCGTGGGCTCCGTATTCGGTTGCATTCACCACGGCACAGCAGAAACTGCCGGTGAGTTCGGCGCCTGGGGTCAAGTCTATGGTGGCATGGGTGAAATCACTCAGGCCTTGGCCAAAGTAGCGCAGGTATCTGGTGCCAGGCTTCACACCGGTTGCGCCGTGCGCTCGCTAGCAAATGAAGGCGAGCGGATTACCGCCATCGAATTTGAAAACGGCGAAAAACAAAGTTTTGATATCGTCATTGCCAATTGCGACAGCTACGTACTCTTTGAAAAGTTGCTGTCCAAGCAACCGGCCACACAAACCGTTCGAGACTATTTGAGCGAAAACCGGCCCAAAGTCTCGGCGGCAAAATTGCATTTCTTGCTTAAGGCCATGCCGGCTTTTACTACATTGAAAAAGATTGACCATAACCATAAGGGCGTGATTGTTGTCGCTCCACCATTAAATGCCGTCAAACAAGCTTCGCAAACAGTACCTGCCGGCGCCATGCCCGAGCGCCTGATGCTGACTATGGCTTTCCCTACTCTAGAAGACCCATCTATGGCTGCCCAGAAGGCAGACAAAAACGCAAGTGGCGGCCATGTACTCACCGTAGACGTGCATTATGTGCCGGCCAAAATCGGCGAAAATGCCTGGAGCGAGAAAGACGATGATGTATTGCTGGAGATGACTATAGCGGCCATAGAAGAACAATGCCCTGAAATTCGTCAGTTGATTGCGCACAGTTATGTGGTATCACCACGGGTGCTGGCGGAAGTCTTCAATCTGGCATCGCTTTCATGCTGGCACTTGCCCATGACCCCTCAATATTTATTCGAGAAGCGCAGTCTGCCTGATTGTGCTCCCTATGAAACTCCATTCGCCAATTTATATATCTGCGGCGCAGGCACCTATCCGGGTGGCAACGTTACTGCAGTCAATGGTCATAATCTGGCCAAACATTTATTGGCAAAGCAAAAAGCAGAAGCCAAACAGGAGGTGCCATGCCAGCTCCAAGCCTGACACCCGAATATGTGGAAAGCAAACCGGAAGAAAAAGTTTCAGTTTTCGCCGTCACTAAAGATCATGCCGATTCACTGAGCAAAGATATCGCCACTATGTACGAAGCGGCTCTCGGCGCAGGTGGTATAGGCCAAGAAGGCGCAGAAGCTTATCCGGATAGCGATCTCTTTTCAGCAGCCGGAGTCAAAGCCACTCTTCTAGCCGAAGAACGCATGATTGCCGTCGCCAAACATAACGATCAAATAGTCGGAGCAATGGTAGCCGACAGATTGAGCCCATTTCACATCGAGCACAACAGCATGGCTGTGCGCCGCGACTGCCGCAGATTGCGCATCGGCTCAGCTCTGGTGGACGGCCTTAAAGATATTGTCGATGCCACGCCGCTGACCATCAACAGCACAGAACTTGTCACTCACAGCCTGGCCAGTCAAGCTGCCCATTTCCAGGCCGGCTTCCGCAATATTGTCGGCTTTGCCTTTTGCCACTATCCATCGGTATTTTTCGTGGGCCACCCAGAGTCGGTTTTATGGGTGACGCGCTTTCAAGGCAAACTGGTCAGTGTCATCAAACAAATTCGCAGCACCCTGGGCAGAAAATTAGGCAACAGCGCCAGCGACGTTGTCCAGTC
The DNA here is from genome assembly GCA_021772135.1 of Candidatus Obscuribacter sp. Classification (GTDB taxonomy): domain Bacteria; phylum Cyanobacteriota; class Vampirovibrionia; order Obscuribacterales; family Obscuribacteraceae. Next base: position 14,388 of record JADYXQ010000065.1, on the reverse strand, counting down.
AATTATATCGGCTCAGGCCCAGGGCTCTATTAAACTTGCCGAAGGCCGGCTCAGTGAAGCACATTTGCAACTGGTGGCAGAAGCTTTGCAGCACCGCACAGCTTATGTGCCGCACGCCTACGCTGAAATTGTGCAATCGATTTTGTTTCAATTTGAAGATCTGCTAGACAGAAGCGTCAAGAGTAAGTTTTTCCAGCGAGTGGACAATCAGGCCGCTGAAGATATTGATAGCGAAATTGACCCGAATGCCCAATTTACCGTGGATTGTAAAGACGGCTACGGCCACAGCTATATCGTTTACCATCCGGGCTTCAAGTTCAATGGCGTGGCACTCAGTGACACGATTAAAGCTCTTAAGGCGAAAGACAAGCGATATATATTAGTGCGGGTGCCGGCGAATGAACCAGAAGCGCTGCCCACAATCGATCACCTGCGGGCGCTGGGTTTTGTCTTCCACAGCTATTTACCGTTGTATGGCTACAAGCTAGAAAACGAGCTGCACCAGTTTCATGACATTATCACTCTTCAATGGATTGCACCGCAGATAGTGGCCACCAATGCTTTACCAGGCGAAACCGATAGCGTCATAAAAGTGCATGGCTATCCTGAAAATCTCTCCGGCCCACTGATCAAACTGATTGGTGCCGAACTGCGCAGCAAGGAGCAAAACCATGCTGGAAAGTAAACTGGTAGGTACACGCAAAAATTTGCCTAAAGGCGCGAAAGCAGTGCTTTATGCTCTCAAGCAGGCTCCTGAAATGCTCAGCGCTCGCGATCTATGTTTCCGCATGAAATTGTCGAAGCTGGCAAATGAGAGCGTGGCGCCGGGCCTGACCACAGTTTATCGCTCACTGGAGCTCTTAACCCGCCTCGGACTGGCACAAGCAGTCAGCGTGGGCGACTCTGAAAAACGTTATGAAGCCATCGAAGAAGGCGAACACAGTCATCATCTAATTTGCAAGATTTGCAATAACAACATCAAACTGAAAGATTGTCTGCTTTCCAGTATCGAAGAAATTATTTTACGTGAACATGGATTTTCAGTCTCCGAACATTTACTTGAATTGTTCGGAACCTGCAAGTCGTGCACTCTGGCTGCCAACGCCAGCGGCGTGGTAGCTGACCAAATTATAAAACTTGAGAGAAAAACAGGAGAAAAAAAATGAGGATTGCATTTCTTGGAAAGGGCGGAGCCGGTAAAACAACAACTTCTTCCGGGTTCATTCAATATCTAGCCAAGCGCTTTCCCTTTGTTGTGGCGGTTGATGCCGACCTCAATGCTCACTTAAAAGGAGCACTGAATCTACAGGGCGAAACAAAACAACTGGGCCTCCATTTTGATGAAGTAACCGATTATTTGCAGGGCGAAAGAAAAGACATCGGCGCAAGACCGATGATCGGCACCACCCCGCCGGCTGTTGGTTCTAATTTCATTACCGCTAAAGCCAATGACGCTTTCATTGAAAAATATGCTTTAAAAGAAGGCAATATCGCCTTGCTCACTGTCGGCACTTATCAGCAAGAAGACGTGGGCGGATCGTGCTACCACGAAAAGCTGAAAAGCCTGGCCGGTATTTTCCACCACATGCTCGACACCAGCGAAGACCTGGTAGTGGCCGACACCACTGCCGGTACCGACAATGTGGCCACATCACTTTCTTTTGCTTACGACATCAATGTCTTTGTGCTCGAGCCAACTGAAAAATCGACTCAAGTATTTCTAGATTTTGAAGAAATCGCTCCTCAATTTGCCGACCGCACATTTGTAGTCGGCAATAAAGTGGACGGCGAAGAAGATGCTGAATACATAAAATCTAGAGCGGGCGCCGATAAGTACTTGGGCTCTATTCCATTTTCTCGCAACCTCAAGCGCTTTGAGCAAGGTGAAGACGAGGCCATCCTTGAGTTTCAAAAAGAGCAAGAAGCCACTTTCGACAACATTCTAGCCATGTGGACCGAAAAAGCCGCTCAACGCGACTGGACCACCTACCTGGAGCGTTTGAGAAAAGCATTTGCCTGGGATTGCGAGCGCTGGTACAACGACTACTACAAAACCGACTTAATTAAAGATATGGATCAGACTTTCACTTACGAAAAAGCTCTCAGCGAAAAAGGCCTCGCCGCTAAAAGCCCAGCTCTAGTCTAGGTTTATTCAATGACGTCATCATCAATCTCGCGCCGGAAAAGCACAGATTATCTGCAATCGATGAGATTGTGGAGCAATTTCTTCGCTATTTCCGGCGCCGAAATTGCCGCCATTGAACTGCAAGCGAGCCTCGCCGGTAAAAATATACTGGAGCTTGGTTGTGGTAACGGCAGACTCTGTTATCAGCTGGCCCCGCTGGCTAAGCGCGTTACCGGAGTCGATCCAGACGGTCGGCTGGTACAATTTGCCGCCGATTATGCCGCGCGCAATACCATCGGTAACCTGACCTTTTTAGAAATGGGCGCGGAGCAATTAGCATTTGACGATGATTGTTTCGACGTAGTGATCATGCCGTGGATGTTGCATCTGGTTAAAGAGCGTGATCAAGCTTTGACCGAAGTAAAACGCGTACTTAAACCCGGCGGACACGTATTCATTTTTGGACTTTATGGCGATTGCGACTATGACCGCATTGCTAGACGCTTTGTGCCATCACGGGAGCGCGATCTCGATGCCGCTGAAATTTACGAAGCACCACTTGAGAGAATATTCGAACAATATTTGAAAGAAGAAATTCCCTACGAAGAAGTGGATTACTCATTTATTTTTCCAGACTGTGCCGTCACTGCTGAAGCTTTTACCTTTGCTTTCAGCAACTGGTACGACACCGAATTAAATGAAAAAGATCGGGCTCGTTTGCGTCACGTAATTCAGCATTTCCGCAAAGGCAACAACATACAGCTGCGCACTCGTGGTGCGCTTTACAGTGCAGTAAACAGAAAAGCTGCCGCTGCCGAAAGGAACTGATTTTATGACTGTTGATTTTGAGCGCGCCAGAGAAGAAACACTCAAATATCACAAGGCCTACTACAGCCGCTTCAAATTATTTGAAGACGGCTCCTGGTTGGCTCACCCTGATGCGCCATTGATGCAACTGCTCAATTATCTGGAAGGCAATATCAAAATTCTAGATTTAGGCTGCGGAGTGGGTCGCAATGCCATTCCTATGGCGCAAGCTTTGCAGAAACTGGGTAAAGAAGCGACAATCACTTGTGTTGATGTTCTGGCTGAATCGATCGATCTTCTGAGCGAGTACGCAGTAACTTATAAAGTGGAAGACATCATCGATCCAGTGCTGGCTGACAATGACAATTTCGTCATGGCTAAATCACACTATGATTTGATTGCGGCAATTTCAACTTTAGAGCATTGTCAGGGCAAGGACCGCGTTGTTGCGGTGATGCGCGAAATCGCCGGTAGCACGAAAAGCGCGGGTTTTGTGCGTATAGAGATGACAACTGATCGCAATGTTATCGATGCGGCCTCGGGCGAAGCTATAGCTACTTTTGTCGAAACGCCCTTGCTTGGGGAAGAAGTAGAAGAGATGCTTAGCCTTGCATTTGCCGGTTGGAATGTTATTGGTAAAACTATTGACCCTTATGAAGAGACAATAGAAAAAGAAGGGCGTTCGGTACACTGGTGCTCGACGCAAATCAATTTTACGGCGCAGAAGCCTTAATTTTGCGGGTTGGCTTGCGGTGTTTTAAAAGTCACAGGAGCCAAGACAGAGATTTTTGCGCAAAAATCTCTGTCTTGGCTCCAATACAATTCCAAACATTCCCACCAGACGCCCAAAAACCAACAAAAAACCGCAAAATTTGAACTTTAAGCCCCCAAACTACGTATTTAAAAATACGACTCTCTGCATCTGGAGGTGAGCAAAATGTTTTGCACGGTTTTACTACGCAGCTATGTATCACAGCTTGAACCAGGTCAAATATTCACCACATCACAAATACTAAATTTAGGCACCAGAACCGCAGTTGATCAAGCGGTCTCAAGCATGATTGGCAATCATATGATTATCCGATTAGCAGATGGCGTATTTGCCCGAATGCCTGACAGCCCACGAGATTATTCCGCCGAAGAGATCGTGCAAAAGAAAGCAGAATTCCAGAGCAAGAAATCTTTCGCTTACGGCTCAACTTTAACTACGCAATTTGATTTAACCGACTACAACAAAAGATTCGCACCAACACTAACAGAGAAGAAACTATCAACCAACAGATCATCGAGCAAAATTCAAACCATGGCCGGCACAGTGGAATGGCGTTGTACCAGCGGCCGCAAAGAACAACTGGCCGACAGCAAGGCTGGAGAAATTGTCTATGCTCTCTGGCATTTAGGACAATCACAATGCACAGACGAAGTAGTATTCAAGGCACTTTCAAAACTCAAGCGCGAAGAATTGCATCATGCGCTCAACAGTGCACATTTAATGCCAAACTGGCTGCGCATCAAAATTCGCTACCTCACCGGCAACATCTGGCGAATTCAGGCCAGCAGCAGAACAAAACAAAATCACGGCGAGAGTATGGCACCAGAAAACAGCACTTGACCTGTGCCACTATCGGCGATGGCCATAAGAAACGGCCTGTCCAGTGTCATTGAAACTGATGTTTGCAACGCAGCTAGGGAGCCATAACCGCCCGCGGCAGTAAAAGCGGCCGCTTCAGTACCGCTTTCGTCCACAAGCAATTTAGCTGCGTGTTTAACAAAGCTCACTCTGATACCGGGAGTAATCAAAGATAGATCGCAATCGGCAGCGAAAAGATTATGCATTCCAAGTTGTGACATTGCCTGATTAAGACTGTCGCCGAACTCGATATCCATGCGCGGCATTTGCAATGCCACCGAAGTTTTCGGCACCGCATTCATGACGACATTGGGATTTTTGATGTATTCGATACAGTGTCCAAAACTACGGCCAGGTTTGGGCAAAACCAATTGCATATAGTATGGAGACTGCTTATAGGGCAGCTTTACCATCTGCGCATTGTCATCTTCTCGATAAGCCAGACTGTCGACTTTCGACATCATTTTTACAGATTTTGAGCCGCCACCAACCATATAGAAGGGGCTATCTTTGGTATTTTTGCTATCAAATTTCGTTTCCCATTTGGCAAAGAAATAGATGGCGTTAGAAATGACAAAAACTGTGTTGGCATCACAATCAGCTTCGTTAAGAACATGGGTGATTCTGCCTTTAGTGGCATTTTCGGCCCAGTAATTGATTTGCTCAATCGCTTCAGGCGAGGCGAAATCAACTCCATATAGAGAGGCTGAGTAGGCCTCTACCGCGTTATTGACAAAGTCTTCGTGGCAGAGCACGCCTTTGCCGAACCAGAGAGCTGAAGCAATTGAAACTTCGTGGTCAGGTTTATCCATCACCAGGTAATTTAAAAGCTGTCGGTTCCACGGATTGATTTCAGTGGGCTTCGGTAAATTTAGTGCAGTGGCGATTTGCGAATAAGTATTCCCCCCTGCGCCGTTGTAGAGCATACAAGCGATGAGAAAAATACTGGTGGGCGACAGCACCACATTCGATGTGGGGCGGGCCATGGCCAGAGTCTTGAGGACGTCTATACCAAATTGATTATTTGAAGCAACGATATGCTTCCAATAATCTTTATCGCTGGGAAGTAAAGTCTGCTGCATAGCCAAACGTGACAAAGTTCCTTAAGGGGTGTCCCTAAAAGATTTACCCGCTAGGCAAATATATGAACACTTAAGTGATCAATTTAGAACTCTACGCCAGGCTTCTTATTTGGGTCGAGACCCAGATGCGAAACATCCGGATTGAGACTGGTCATAGGCCGTCTGGTTTGATTTAGATTAGGCTCAACGTTGCCGTTAGCGTTGTCAAAAAGACCGCGCTTAGATGGCATGGCCTCGCGTGTCTGTGGGCGCAGACCGCCGTAGCGCGGCGTCGCCTGCTGGCCGGGAATGGCCGATAGCTGACCGTCTGACCCATCAAGAACGTTACCCATGGAATCTACAGAGGCTGGAACACCACTACCGGGGTTGGCCTCGGCGTAGCTTGGAATTATTCCGTTCGTTGCTGCAGGCATTGGGCTCGGAATATTGCCGCCGCTGCTGCCGATAATTTCAGCAGATGTAGTTTCAGTTGCCTGGGGCAGTCCGATAAATTGACCGCACTCGATGCAGAATTTACCTTTGCCGGCAAGCTTTGTACAACTTGGACAGATACGCGAAGCACCATTATTAGCCGCCGGCGCAGAACCTGCTCCCTGGCCTGATTGCACCACTGGATTGGATCCGGTTTGCGAACCGAGCAGAGCATTAGAACCGCTCTGGATGCTCGGGCTGGCAAATCCAGGTGTGGCGACAGCGCCATAGGCGTCTGCGTTACCGTAACCATTGCCATTGCCGGCACCCACGCCATTGCCGCCGCCAGTGACTGGATAGACAGCATCGGCCAGCTCAGCACCGCGAGCGGCAACGTTGCCTATATCGTCGCGACTAGGGAAGGGCAAGCTTCCTGCAGGAGTGGCAAAACTTGGCGCTGCGGCAGGTGCGCCACCGGTATCGTCTCCCTCGCTGGCATGTCTTCTGGCACTGACGTTGTGTAGCAAGTGCAGTTTGGCGATTTCTTCAATTCCGCGCAGGTCAACCATGAAGGGCTTGGTCTCGCCAAATTCGGGATCGCCGGCTGGTGAGAGATAAACCAGAGCGTGGTGTTTTTCCATCCGTTTAATAGAATCGGTGTCGACCCTGGCCACTACCTGTTGGCTGTGAATTCTGTTCCAACTGGTGGGGAAAATACCGAAGCCGTTGGCCTGGAAGTGGTCGGCGATACCGGGTACAACCACCGCGTGCTTGCCGATTTCTTCTGAGAAGAACTTGGCCGTGGTCTCGTCTGCGTTGTGCAGACAGACACGCACTGCGCTGTTTGAGAAAATGGTTTTCAGTTCTGGAGCAACCGAGGCACCACCACTGGTGATCTGTGAAATGTTCTGCAGAATGATTGTCAGACCGCCGTTAGCACCGCGGACGATAGCAGACAGTCTGCCGGCCAAATCGATGTTCAATGTTTGATATTCATCGAAGAAGGCAAAGAGAGGCAAGACCGACTTTGTACCATATCTGGTGTGCAAGGCCTGTTGCATCTGGTGCACAAAGCAAGCGGCCAGCGATTCTGCATCTGGTCCCAGTGATGCTGGAGCACCGAAAATCAGCACTGTAGGCTCGTGCATGCTGGTCTTCAAATCCACATTTGATTTTTCTGTGGCTTTGAGAATGGCGCGGTTCTTGAACATACGCAGACGGCCGCGTACACCTTGAATGTTTTTGTCCCAGTCGCTGTCGGTGCGGATAATTGAAGAAAGACGTTGAGTCAATTCGCCCAGTTCACCAGCGTTGATATTGGGATCAGCTTTCAATTTACGCAGAGATTCAACAATGTTGCGGCGATTATTGACGAGCTTCATCAAACCATATGGATTGCACGGCAGCGGATCAAGTTGAGATGGTTGGCCGTTCTCGTCTTCACCCATCACCTGCACACCGCCCCATTTGAGCAGCTGCGTCAAACCTTCGATATAACCGAGATCTCGTTCTGCCCAGTGTTGCTCTTCCGCTTCCAAAGAGTTGATGTCTTGCACAATCGATGTAGCGAATGTGACTGCATCTTGATCTAAGGGATTCCAACAAATCGAATCGGCATCTAAAGGGTTGAAATAAAGCGTGCGAAAACCAGCATGCTCTGCTTCGGGCAATACTGTGTATTTGAAACCTTCACGCCTTTCATCTAAGTTAGGATCGTTGGCTTTCGCTTCTAAGGCAATAATGACGCAAGGCTTGGCCAGCAAAGCTTTAATGACCGCTCTCATCAAGGTTGTTTTACCTGAACCTGACGGAGCAACGATGAACATGTTCTTGTTGGGCAGGCGGCCCATGGGAATGGTTACCGGCAAGTGGGTGCGCGCTAAGAATCCAAACGGAATTACGACGCCGTCAGACTCTGTCCATGTGGCATTAGGATTTTTGCCGCCCATGCGTCCGTGACGTCTGCCGTTAGGTGGGCAGACATAAGAGCGCTCATAATCACGCGGGGTCATCAAACCAGATGGTGGGTTGAAAGTTCTAATTGTTTGCCAGGGGAATAATCTTTTCTTGTGCGCGGCGGCGATGATCAAAGCCAATAGCACCAGAGTAGGCATCAAAATGGCGATGGAAGTTGCGTCGAGGAAGCCTTTGCCTTTTTTCGGCGGTGCCGCCAGCATGGCATCGGTATGTCCAGGCATGCCTTCCATGCGCAAAGTTTTCTTCTGAATATTCTGACCTAGCATGGGCCCGATGGCCGTGGTCGGACGTGGAATGGCAGGAGCGCCATCGGCTCCCACAGGTGTAGCACCTTGCTGAATCAGCGGGCTGGGCTGCTGATGCATCGGTTGAGCTTGCGGATAAGACTGAGCAGCCGGATAGCCCATCTGTGAATAAGACGACTGCTGACCGACACTCTGGATCGGCTGCTGCATTTGCTGCTGCTGCTGTTGCATCGGAGTCGGATATTGCTGCGCGCCATTATATTGAACGGGAGCTTGCGAATAAGTTTGCGGATAAGGCGAAGCCTGCAGGGTATTGCCATCAATTGGCGCACCCACCGAACCCTGCATTTGCATGCGACGTTCGTACTCTCTAGCGGAAATCTGCTCGTTGCTATCCATATCGCGATAAGACGAGATCAGACCCCTTTCATTTATTTGCGCAACCCACTTCATCGAGGTCTCCTCAGACAAACTCAAAATTGATCGTTACTTACTTATACCTTTTATACAAGTAGTTGCACAACAAAACCCGCACCAGTTCTGCGGTGAATACGAAAAGAGCGCCTCTTTTTTACATTTATCTACCAAAAGTTTCGTATTTCTACCAAGCCTTTCTACTATCATGCCACAACTGTTGTTTTCCGGCGGCCCCAATCTATGTTGGTGCCGGTGACCCGTCACTGATGCCAACGATTTTCAACTGACCGTTAACCTTTTGCACTCGATAGACGTAATTACAGGGCTTGCTTGTAGGCGGTTGACCGGGCAAGGTCAGCTGGAGCATGCCTCTGACCGTCACTTCGATAGAGCCATCTTGCTGGTTTTGACCAGCTGCCACCATTGAGTGTTGAAAACTGCTCTTGATACCTGAACCTATAATGCCGGCGGCCACCTCAGGAGACCAGACACTGGTTTGATAATTCTGGGCGCATTCCGGCGTCATCAAATTCATTGCCGAACTCTGCGAATTCTGGGCGGTATCAGACGAAAAATCCCAGGCCAGAGGCAAAAAGCCTTTGACGATTTCGGTGGCGGCATTAGGCGGCACCATGTCTGCAGCGTTTGGTGGCGGTGCCCCAGGGGCTTCCCCTTGATTTAAATAACGTCCACCTGGAGGCCGCGCCTGTCCGGTGACATCCGGATCGGTATCGGCGCGTTGTCTCGGTCTGTTTTTGGCAGGCGGACCGGAGCTTTGCGGCGAAAGGAAAAGCGTCAGTGCAGCACCGGCCATAACCCCGGCTATGCCCACCGTGACTAAAGTCATTTTGTATTTTTCACCGGCTTGATAATCAAACATATCAACCTGCAGTGAGCAAATCAGGTGTAAAGGTTTCGGGTGTGTAACCTTGACCGAGCAAGTGACAGGCCCAACGTGCATCGCCGGCGCAAAGTTCGATCATCTTAGAACGCATCGGTTGATCGGTGTTTGGTTCTGTAGTGGCTACCCAGTACATGAAGCGCGGCACCACAAGCTTCACTACACCGCGGGAGAGTTTGTGATAGATCAAGAACGCATCTGAATATTCTCTGTTTTTACGGGTCAGGTGAGCAATGGCTCCCATTTCTTGCGGGGTGAGGCCGCAGGCTTCGCGAATCAATTCAAAGTTGGAAGGGTCATTACCGAGAATGATCTTGATGGCACTGTTGGTGGCAAGGTTGCGGGCGCGGTCGTCGCGCAATAAGTCACCAAGCTCTTGCGAGATGCCTATGAACAGTAGACCTAAGTGTCGGCTGGTACGCGAAGCGTCTTCAACCAGAGTTTTGCCGCCTTCATAACGCAACAGTCTCCACAACTCGTCTATGCAAAATACAAATCGCGACGGTTTACCGAGAGCTACTTGTTCAGCCTTATGCTGAGCCGCTCTACGCAACACATAGTCAGAGACAAATAGAGTCACTACTGCCTCTAACGTTTTGTCGTGAGCCAGATCTGATGTGTCGAAAACCATAAGCTGAGTGTCTAGCGGAATAGATGTAGGGCCATCGAAGAGCTTGCCGAAAATCGCACCTTTGCAATAAAGACTGAGGCGGTTAGAGAGGTCTTCGCAAGTATCGCCGCGTTTACTTTTGGCATGCTTGACCGCTTCTTCGGTGAGCCAGGCGACAAGGTCAGACTCAATGGGAATGCGACCGGCTTCCGCGCAAATTTTATAAATTGCTTGAATGCCTTGCATCAAAATCGGCTTCTCATCTTTGTTGAGCGCCTGTTCGCCGCGCTCACCGAGCATGACAGAGTGGAAGTTCAAAATTTTGATGATGTGCGATTCAGGAGGGCTGGCCGGATCTACAGCTTTGCCGTCTACGCCCTGATAAGGCAAGTCATAAAGATTGATGCAAACCTGGCCGTCTGGGCCCAACTTGATATAGGCGCAATCGTCATAGACTTCAGTCAACATGCGATATGAGCCGGATCTATCGATAATTACCGTCTTAGCGCCGGACAAAGTTTTCATTTGAATAATTTGCTGGGCCACCATGGATTTACCTTCACCCGGTTGACCGAAAACGATACAGAGGGCGTTTGGTAGTTTTTCATCATAGGGATTGAGGAACACTGGCTCCAGGGTTTCTTTGGAGAAGCCCAACCAGTCACCATATTCAGAGCCCAATTTAGCGTGGACAAAGGGGAAGGAATTTCGCACCGTGGGTGTGCGCACAGCTTTGCCGCGACGGGCTACGTCAACTCCTAAACCAGGCAGGCTGCCAATGAACAGCGAGCGTTGTTCGTGGTGGCCAATAACGAATCTGGCTCCACGACATTGAGAAGCAGCGGAGCGGACAAATTCAGTGGAGCGGTTGAGCTCTTCTAAGCTATCGGCAAAAAGAGTGAAATAGATGGCGTAATTGAATACTTCCATGTTGGTTGTGTACAATTCCGAACCAATGGTAGCGGCTTCCTGAGCCTTTTCCGCTTCTTCCTGGTTGGGGGCCGAGCGCTGACCCATGATGCCCTGATAGGTGTTGGCTGACGCTTGCGCTTGCTTTTTCTGCAAGCTTTTGCGGAAGAGTTCTTTATCTAATTTGTGAGCATAAATATTGAGACGCCATTCGCAGTTGAGCCGCAACAACGGTTGCAACCAGAGGGGCCCGGTGCGCTCAGGCAGCCGGTTCATGTAGAGTGTGCGTACGTAGCGCCCGGCAACTTCTGGGTTGGTCAAGTCGGCACCAGGGTCGGTGGCTTCGATATAATCGGTCATGTCTGAAATCTTGACGAAGTCAGGCGAACTGAAGTCGTAACAAGATTCGACTAATTGTTGACGCACCGTAGCTGGTTCCATGTCAGGGAAGACACGCCTGATCATAGGCGGCACCGGCTGCGTCTGTGGGCGCACAGGCATCGGTAAGTTTTCTTCGCCTTCTTCTGCTTGCTTAGGGTTAAGCTCGCGATAAATCATGCGGAAATACTCCAGAGCCGACACTGGTCGGCCGGCCATACCGCAAGCACCCAACTGGCTGACATAGCCATTAGCCCGTTGCACTAAAGTGGTGACATTTTTAAAATGACTGCCAACAGTCTGTCTGGCAGCCTGACTGGTGAGCGCGTTCATCACCGAGTTGACGGCAGCGTCAATCATGGTCTGTTTTGGCGGCTTCTCTTTAGGAGGGCGATAACAAAAGGTGACGTAGAATTTGAGTTCGGGCACGAAGTTGCGCGACAGAAGCGATGCTTGATCGTTTTCTACAACTTTGGCCACATAACGCAAGAAAGGATCTTCATTAACTTCTACTGGATGTCTTTGAAAATATTCGCGCTTAGAGATATTGTGGCAAACCACGGTTAGCTGAGCTGAGGTATCGATACCGTTGAGAAAACCGGTAAAGTGGTTCATGAGCGAGACCAGGCGCATCTCATCAAAACCCGAGACGTGCACGCCGTCAAGTTCGAATACACAGCGGTAAGTGCCGTCTTTTAAACAAAGAATGCCCTGACCGGATGCATCGTCATGGAATAAATCCCAGAGAGGCAAAATGCTGGCGGCGGAGCCGTGAGGACGAGGCACAGCGTGCCCGGGAATTTTCCCCAAAATCTCAGCAGAAACCGGCGCCTCTTTATCTTTGCCGCGCTTTAAAAAGCCCAGCAAACTATTTTCTTTAGAGTAGGACCGGTTTATGGATGTGACCATTAAATGCGAAAAGCTCCTTTAATCGATAAATTCCGGCAATTTTTCATCAACCAGAAATCTCACAGGATTTGGATCGGGCCCGGGGATCAACACCGTAGACCCTGTATAAAAGCTGAGCAAATTCTCCCAGTAAGAGCCGGAATGATTTAACGTGAGCAAACAATAGACCGGCCCGATCAACATGACAAAAAGGCAGAGGTAGAGTCTCAGGTCTTGCCCATTGAACATCACCGGATTCATAAACGAATAAATCTGAGTGGAAAGCAAGAAACTGACGATCACCCAGACCAGTTGATCAAGGCGCAGTCCAAATAGCTTGGGTGCGTCTTCTAAATTGAGAGGTGTAATGTCATCCATAATTTCATTCTACTTAAAAACTTGGTTTTTACACGGTCAACTAACCAGCGGCACGATTACCCGGAACAAAAATAGTACCTACGATATGCGGTGGAAGCCTCACACTGCTTTTATTCCCCGAAACTGCGAACTCCTGCATCTTAGAAACCAGCTCAGTGGGAAGACCCGCAGATTTATCCACTTTTTCAAAGTGATTAACCGCTAGAGCAAAGTCGCCGGTGAGGCGCGCAATCTCGCCCATGACATAGTTGTAGCGGCTACGGTTGCCGGCCCAACTCTCGTCGTTCAAAGCAGTCTGTAACTCAGCTTTAGCCAGGGCGAGAAATCTATTGCCGTCTACACCCTGTTCTTTAGCGCACCAATATCCATTCAAAGCGAGCACTGCTTTATCAAGGGCGTGCACATTGTGTTTGCGGCCGGATGCCACTGCATGGGCGAATTTTTTGGCCGGTTCTGTTGGCGGGCTGTCAGGCACCACTTGCGGTAGATAAAAATGCTCCTTAAACGATGACAACCACCAGGTGTATATGCAATTCGGACACATGGCAAGCAAACTTGAGCGAAGTTCAGCGTCAGGTAAAATGCGGTGCAAGTCGCTTTCTACAGGAGTAGTGGTGTCGATGGCAGGCATTCTTGCCACTTCATAGGTGGCGAAAATGGTTTGACATTCCGGACAGACCACCGTCAGATGGCGCAATTTAAAGAACTTCATGGCTTTGACTTTGCTGTTTTTTATCAGCCGCTAGCAGTGGTGGTTGAGTGAATTATCAACCATTACCGTTGTTGTAGCCATCCTGGCCCAACATCCGTTCCATCATACGCTTGACCAGACGATCTTTTGGCACAGGCGATTGATCGTATCTGGCCACGGCACCAGACTGGTCACGAACAGGCACAGGTCTTGGCACAAAGCGGGGATCCTGGCGGACGGAATCGACATAATCTTTGCTCAGATATGGCGTGCCGTATGTTTGCGGATCGGTACTGTGAGCGTCAACAATCGCTCTGGCAGTATAGACCGAGCCATAGTCAATGTTGTTAGAACTCCACTTCGGATCAGCGTCAAACATTGATTGCACAATTTGCACATCACCCATAGATACATTGGATGCACCTACAGCGTTGGCGGCCACTGCTACAGCCGGCATTGATTCCGGATTCTGCGAGTAGGCTTGAACAGCAGTCTCGAGCATCTGGTATTTGCCCGGATCCGAATCGCTCTTAGAGGGATCGTAAATCTGTTTCCAGTCCATACCGCTGGCTCTCAAATCAGCCACCACTTGTTTAACCAGATTTTGCGAACCACCGAAAGCACTGACGGCGCTGGCTACAGCATTTTGCTGAGCGCCACCATAATCAACTACCTGGCCGGAGACAGACTGCTCAACGTCCATGGAAACATTCTCAGACGGCAGGTTGCCGCCGCCACCACTATTGCCACCATCAACGCGGCCGATTTGAATCTGACCAGTGGAAGAACCGACATTGCCTCCGGGCAGTTTGACCGAACCCAAATTGACATTGCCGCCGCTGCCTTGATTGGTTGGAGGCTGCAGGCGAGAATTGACAACAGTTGGTCCGCCGCCTTGCAAGTTAGGCAGATTATTTGGTAGAGGAATGGAGTTTGGAT
>JADYXQ010000064.1 GCA_021772135.1 Candidatus Obscuribacter sp. | reverse complement strand
GTCTGTAAAGAAGTCTGTAAAGAGGCGAGTAATGGCACATTTATGTTCGTTAAAAAAGCTGTCGCAGAAAGCTTTTGCCGTTTTCGCCTTAGCGGCTGCAACTGCTCTGCCCCTCACACCAGTATGGGCCGAGCCAACACCCGCTAAAAAAGTTGATGCTAATTATGACGCCCGTGTGGTCATGGTTTACGATCGTGAATGCAGTGTATGGTGCGGTCAGGTCAAGCCAATCTTGTCAGATTTGCAGAGCGAGTACAAAAAGGTGGAATTTGTCTCGCTGGATACTTCTAAAGAAGGCTTGTCTGGCAGCAAGAGCACCGCAAAAACGATGGGAATTTCAAAATTTCTAGCAGAAAATGTTGATTATGCTCCCGTGATCGGAGTCTTTTCGTCCAAGGGAAAGCTGATTAAAGAGCTTGTTGGCCCAAAAAAGAAAGAGATTTACTTAGCCGCAATCAGCCAGGCACTTTCTTCAAAATAAATGGCGACCGTTCAGAATGACGCGTATATTAATCAGCGCCTTGTGCTTTTTGCCAAACGACTGGCAATTGCTCTAGTTGGCATTGCCACCATATTAGGTGCCTGTATCACCTACGGGTGGATTGCCGACGCAGAAATCTTCAAACATATGTTTATGAGCGGGCCGGTTGTCTGGTCAAGTGTCGGCATTAATACAGTGCTTTTGGCGGTAGTCGTTGGGTTACTGATAGGCTGCTTTCAACTGTCACTGTCAGACAAAGTGATGTTTTACTGCAAAGTAATCGGCAGTATTTTGTGTCTGATTGTATTTGCCAGCGCACTGAGTACGGTGATTGAAACATTGGGTGGCCTCGATTTAGGCCTGAACCACATCTGGTATCGCCCTTCAGAAGACTCTTCTGGTTTATCCTACCCAGGCCCGATGACTCCCGATGTTTCGATAGCGTTTATAGCTTTGAGCGTCGCTCTCTTTATACAAACCTGGCTCAGTCATAGCAAGATTGAAATTGCTCAGTGGCTTTGCGCCGTTGCACTGGTGGTAACCTCATTGCCACTAGTTGGTGCCATGAGCGGCGCCGAATCGCTTTGCACCTTCTTCGGCTGTTTACGCATGTCTGAGGCAATTTCTATTCTTTTCATTTTGTTGTCTGGTTCTTGTTTCTTGATAAGGCCTGACCAGGGATTGTCGGCATTTCTCTGGTCATACTCGGCAGCGGGTCTGGTGGCACGTCGCGCTGCACTGCTGGTGATTTTTTTGCCGGCCATTTTTGGATTGCGTTTTGCCCTGGTGCATTATCAAATAGTTGACAATTCGCTTGGCTGGGTCGCTTTCGGTGTCGGCGGTTTGGCACTGGCTATTGCGCTGGTTGTAAGCGGCGTCAGATCTGCCGAGCAGTTAATGACTTCTGCTGTGCGTGTATCTCCGGCTCTGGTGCCGCAAGGGGCTGATTCTATTCCTTTTTCTATTAATACGGGTCTGGATCAAAATGCCAGTGGCGCGGTTCAGCGCCTGGGCACCGGTTCTTTTATGGGTGCTGAGGGGCGGGTCGAGGCTTTACCGCCCAGTGAGCGGGTGCGCAAAGTATGCCTTGCCTGTGAAGTTGAATTTTCAAAAGATGAGGACGTTTGCCCTGAGTGCGAATCGGCGCTGACAGGTATGGTGGATAAATCGCTGGTAGGCCAACTGTTTGCCGATAAGTATGAAGTAGTCTGGGCCCTTGGCGATGGTGGCATGGCCAGTGTTTATCTGGCAAAACATTTGTACACCAAACAAGATGTGGCAATCAAAGTTTTGCACGCTTCTCTCTCAGGAAATATACATGGAGTCAAGCGTTTTCAACAAGAAGCGAAAGCCCTGGGAACTCTCAACCATCCAAATATCGTTGGCGTTAAAGACTTTGGTTTCACCACCGGTGGTGAAGCCTTTCTGGCGATGGAATATATAAAAGGCACGTCGCTGAGCGACATTATTCGCAAGAAGAAGAGTCTGACCACCCTCGAGACGGCTCTAATTATGGTGCAAGTCTGCGAGGCTTTGCTGCATGCGCACGGCGAAGGCATCATACATCGCGACTTGAAGCCCTCAAACATTATGTGTAGCCCTGACGGTCGCGGTGGCTATGACGTTAAGGTGGTGGATTTTGGCCTGGCCAAAGTAACCGGGCGTGACGATCCCGAGATGATTAAACTAACTCAGACCGGCGATTGTCAGGGCAGCCCGCCTTACATGAGCCCCGAGCAATGCACCTCGAGACCAGTAGATTATCGCAGCGATATTTATGCATTGGGCTGCATCATTTTTGAATGTCTGGCGGGCTCACCACCATTTTTATCGACCAGTGTTTTCGAAACAATGACTATGCACGTCACCAGCCCTGCTCCTGGAATGCCGCCGAATTTGCAAATTCCTCAGAACATACGTTCAATGATTGCCACTTCGTTAGAGAAGGATCCTGAATCAAGACAGAAATCAGTGCAAGAAATACAGGCTGTGTTGGTTTCTGTGATTTCGTGAGACACGGGCATGGCTGAACATCTCAGAAGTGATCCTGCGAAACCTAAGAATTCAGAATTTATCAAACGAGAGACAGAATGGAAATGGACTATTGATGCGCCACAGGGCGAAATTATGCTGAACTCGGTTGGGTTCAAGCAATACATTCGGGCAGGCGCCAATATTTGAAAGTACGCAAAGCCTGGAATTGATTGGGCGTGGCGGCTATTCGTTTGAGCGCGGTCGGACCGACTGAAGGTTGAATTGGCCAGGGTGATTGGAAGGTACTGCCCTATGATAGGTAATTTGAAGAGCTTTAATCTGATTAACGAAAGTATGATTACTCCATCGAAGAGCTCAATTCCTTTCGAACTCGCATAATCGATGTAAATATTTTGGTCACCAACGATTTGTACTTCTAATTCGTCATAGCGGGGAAAGGTAAATCTTCTAGGGACTAGTGCCAAACTTAAAAGTAAAAACCTGGTTGACTGTATGGTTGCTGTTATTCCCTGGCCTAGGCTGTCATAAGCCGCTAATCGCTCGGTATAATAGTGCTTGAACGTCTATTTGGGAATTCAAGATTGCGAGTTTATATTGTCAGTTTAGCTCTTTGCGGATTACTTCTAAATGCTTCTGCTTGGGCTGCGGATTCTAATCCTGCTGACCAGTCTGAACTCGCGTCTGTTGACGCACAGCTGGCAAAGAGTCCTCATGATGTGGATCTTCAGGTGAAGCGAGCAGAAGCTTTGGGCAGGCTTGGTCGTTATGAAGAAGAGGTTCAGCAAGCTAATGCGCTTCTAAAGCAAAATCCATCTTTTCGGAATGGCTACTTGTTGCAAGAACACGCATT
>JADYXQ010000063.1 GCA_021772135.1 Candidatus Obscuribacter sp. | reverse complement strand
TTGTAAAATTCCTTAGGCTTTCGCCACAGACATCCCCGAACCGACCCCAAAGTACCGAGGCCATAGTATTACTACCATTGCCTTACCAAGTGGATGTAATTAATATGATTTGGCCCCGCCCGAGCGCCTACCGTGCCAAAGACGTCGATAGACAAATCAGCCCGCGACTCTGGCGCTCAGCCGCAGCCTGATACAGGCCATCTGCTGGAGCAACAAAGTTATCTCGATAAAGGCGTAGACCTGGTTACAGGCCTCGTTATCAAAGACGAAAAACTTCGCCACGAAGTTGACCACTATGCCGGCGAACTAATTAAGACAACTGCTCTATTTACCCGAGGCAAAGGCGGCGCCATAGGCACGCTCGCTCTGTACGGCGTGGCATCGGCCAGCCCAGACACTTCGTTTGGCCAACAGCTTGAAGATTTTACCCTAGGAGCTGCTCGCGGCGGCGCGACCAGGGCAGTTCTCAATCGTGTGTCAGCCACTTTTAAATCGGCACCCACCAAAGGTATTTTGACCGGTGTCGGCAGCAGGGCAATCGATTCAATCATCAGTCATGACACTTTTACGGCGCCATCAAAAACAATGGCTCGCCTGCAAAATGAATTGCTCGACCCGAAAACCATTGCTTACGACGCCGTCACCTGGACACTCGGTGAAGGACTGTTCAAAGGCGCCAATGGTCTTCTCAAAGGCTCGCTGTCGAAAAATGCCATGGCTGGTTCAGTCAGCATGGGCGCATCATTTGGTCTGGTCACCGGCGGCTCGCAAGAAATAGTCAGACAAAAAAGTGCCGGTGAATCGTTTGATCTAAGCAAAGTTGTGCAAAAGAGCTTGCTTGAAGGTTTAGTCACTGGTGTTGCCGGCGGTGCCGGGCACAAACTATCACCTGAACCAAGAATACTTAAGGGCGGCTCGGTCAACGTCACTGAAGGTGAAGTAAAAACTAGCAGCGAAGTAAATACAAAAGGCGGCCAACCGGGCAAAGTCTCAGACGCGGCCTCGGGCGTCACTGTCACTGCAGTCACCGCTAATCGCGAATTTGTTATCGACGGCGGCAAGAAAGAACTGCCTGCTTTGCATAATAAAGACGGCAACTTGATGCTCAATGTCAGAGAAGTCGTTAAACACGAAGACGGCAGCGAAAAATTTGGCCCCATACAAAAGCTCTTTGTGCAGAAACGCGGCTTCAGCGAACCTTTGCATCCTGAGGCGTCCAAGGCAGATTTAATCGTCAGCAGCCACCCTGAAAATCTGTCAGCGGCCGATAAAGCAAAACACGTGTTTCCGGAAGCTGAAGGAAAAGTCTGGCTCACCACAGGTAAAGACAACAAACTGCTTTTGAGCGCAGGCGATAACCCGGTCAGCCAGTGGCGTAAAAAAGGCTATGTCGAGCCGGTTAGACTCGATCACGGCAACGTCACTCTGAGCGTTATGGCACCACTGCTGGTGGGTGAATTTCACAACCTCAAAAGCGAAAAGAGTATAACCGCTTTCAAAGAATTCGACAGGCAACTGGCTGAAGCCAAAAAGCTTGGTGTCGACGCTGTTTCTACAGATGTCTGGTGGGGCGTAATTGAACAAAGCAAAGGCAAATTTGACTGGTCGTACTATGACAAGCTCAGTGACCACGTTACAAAAGCCGGTCTCAAATGGGTGCCTATTCTATCTTTCCACCAGTGTGGCGGCAATGTCGGCGACGATGTCAGTGTGCCGCTACCCTCATGGATCTGGAACGAGGTAGGCTCAAAACTTCCCGGCGGCAACAGCGAGTCGGCCAAATACAAAAGCGAACAAAATCACACCAGCACAGAATATGTTTCTCTCTTTGCCGATCACGTGGTGATGGACCGCTATGCCAGTGTGATGAAAGAATTTCAAAACCATTTTGCCGCTAAAGCCAAAGATATTGGCGAAGTTAATGTCAGCCTTGGGCCGGCCGGTGAATTGCGCTATCCATCATATAATTCGCACGATCAGCACGCTGGTTACCCCACTCGTGGGGCCATGCAAGCATCAGGCGAGCTGGCGCAAGAGTCGTTTAGAAAATTTGTTTTGAGCAAATACGGCACAGTGGAAAGTGCCGGTAAGGCCTGGTCAATGAGCGACCTTAAAGCAGAATCAATTCGCACCCCTTCAGAAGCTGACGGATTTTTCAAAAGAGGCGACCACTTTAATTTGCAATATGGTCGCGATTTCTTCGATTGGTACAACCAGTCGCTCATAGACCATGGCAAAAACGTCATGACCACTGCCCTTGGGGTTTTCGGCACAACCCAATCACCCTTTTATGGAATCGACCTTGGTGCAAAAATACCTGGCGTGCACTGGAGGGTCGGTGAAAAGCAAGGAGACAAAATAGTTCTTGGCGACAGACTGGCTGAATTAAACGCTGGGCTGATTCGCACCAGCCGCGGTGACTGGGACAGAGACATAGATGGTCGCGGTTACCGCCCATTGTTGTCAATGTTCGGCGAATTGCAGCCTGTTGCCCAGGGCATCGGCACAAGAGTGGTACCTGCCTTTACCGCTCTAGAAATGGCGGACGGTCACGACGGACCAGCGGGCAAAACTATGCCCTATACTCTTGCTACCTGGGTTGGTCAAGAAGCTCGTCGGCAGCATCTATTTCCTAAAGCCGAAAATGCTCTGAGCGGCAACCTCTATTCGGGCGAAAGTTGGGACCGGATGAAAAGCATGCTGAACTTACCGAATCAGCATGGTGACTATCATGGCCTGACCTTCTTGCGCATGAAGGACGTCACTGATAACGACGTAGCCCGCGCCAAAATGATTGAATTGAATATCGCCAGACGCTCAATTGAATCGATTAAACAAATTGTGCGCAATTTCCTCGGTAAGATTGCTTAGTTGTTAAATATGGAAAATAAGTGCAGAAACCAAATTTAAGCCTGCTCGAAATTGGCAACATGAATTTTGGTTTTCTCGGCATTCAGTTTGGCTGGGCTTTACAGCTGGCCAATATGAGCGCTATCTACAGCAAGCTTGGCGCTTCACCAGATTCCATTCCCATTCTCTGGCTAGCCGGCCCGATTACAGGCCTCTTAGTGCAACCCTTAATTGGCGCCATGAGCGATCGCACGTGGAACAAACTTGGCCGACGCCGGCCCTACTTTCTAGTAGGCGCTCTGCTGGCCTCAGCCGCTCTATTCTTCATGCCTACTTCGCCGACCTTGTGGTTCGCCGCCTCTCTTTTGTGGATTCTCGATGCCAGCATTAATATCAGCATGGAACCATTCAGAGCTTTTGTCGCCGACAAATTAAATGCCGGACAGAACACACTTGGCTTTATCATGCAAAGCTTTTTTATCGGCATTGGTGCCACCATGGCCAATGCGCTCCCGCTCATATTTCACCACATGGGCATCACCGGTATGGCTGCAAACGGCGTGTCACTAACCGTAGAATATTCGTTTAAAATTGGCGCAGTAATGTTTTTGCTCTGCGTGCTCTACACAGTATTCACTACCAGTGAATATCCCCCTGAAGATATGGCTGCTCTTGAGCAAAAGAAGCTTGAGCAACCGGGTTTAGTCGGCTTAATTAAAGAAGTCTGGGTGGAGATTCCGGCAGCGGTACGCGACATGCCTGCCACCATGAAGCAACTGGCAGTGGTGCAAATATTTACCTGGCTTGGACTGTTCTGTATGTGGATGTTTTTTGGCCTGACCACTGCATTCAATATTTTCAATGCGCCAAACGCAGCGTCGCCACTATTTGATCGTGGCACCGAGTGGGCCGGTTGGTGTTTCGCCATTTATTCAATAGTATGCTTCGTCGTGGCATTCTTCTTACCTAAGCTGGCATCCTTAAGCAGTCGTAAAATCGTGCACGCCACAGCCTTAGCCCTGGGCGGCTTAAGTCTTCTCTCTGTTTATTTCATTCATGATGCGCAGACATTGCAACTGACGATGGTGGGAGTTGGAATTGCCTGGGCTTCCATTTTATCTATGCCGTATGCGATTCTTTCATCTGCAGTGCCACCCGGCCGCACCGGAGTCTATATGGGAGTCTTCAACTTCTTTATTGTCATTCCAGAGATTGTTGCGGCTCTCGCATTCCAGCCCCTGGTAAAATCTGTTTTCAATAATCAACCGGTTTTTGTGGTGATGATGGGTGGCGCCTCGCTACTAATCGCAGCAATTGCCGTGGCCTGGGTGCAAGATCCGGGAGAAACAAAATGACGTATGCGGCCCAACCAGTGCTGCAAGCCCGCGCTTCGCTTGGCGAAGGCGCCATATGGGACAGCGACAGATCTGTCTTGTACTGGATTGATATCAATAAAAATCTTCTGCACTGCTTCGACCCGGCTACCGGCAGCGATGGAGCCGTCGATCTGGGCGAGAAACCGGGCTGTGTTGTGCGCAGAAGCGACAAAATGGGCGGCGGTTTCGTACTTGGTTTACCTGGTAAGTTCGCTACCTTGAAAGATCAAAAGTTCAGTGCTGAACCTGTACCCACACAATTTGCTGTCATTGCTACCCTGGAAGAGAACATTGCCACTAATCGTATGAATGACGGCAAATGCGACCCTGCCGGCCGCTTCTGGTGCGGCTCTATGGTAAATGATTTCAGTCACCCCGGTGCTAATTTATGGATGCTCGACAAAGACCACGATCTGCAATTGAAACTGAGCGATGTCACCATATCTAATGGCATAGTCTGGAACGCTGCTCATGACACCATGTATTACATCGACACGAAAACCAACAAAGTTGATGCTTTTAATTATGACAATGACACCGGTGCTATTAACAATCGCCGCACAGCTGTGGTTAATAGCTCGGGCGGTCACTTTGATGGTATGACCATCGACAGCGACGACAACATTTATGTTGCTATCTGGGAAGGTTCGGCAGTGCGCAAATTCAACCCGGTAAGTGGTGAACTGTTGGCGACAATTAAAGTGCCCGGAGTAAAGAACGTCACTTCATGCGCCTTTGGCGGTGATAAGTTGCAAGATCTTTTTATCACTTCGGCGGCCGAAGATGCCAATCTAGAAGAACAGCCAAACGCCGGTGCATTGTTCAAGATAAGTTTGCCTGATTGCCGAGGATTGCCGGCTAATCAATATCTGGGTTGAGTCTGATGAAACTATGCTTTGTGTTGTATGGAGTTTAAACCACCAGGCCTAATTTTGCTCAAGAGCATCGCGGAGCCACACTGACGCAATTGCTCGGAGGCGTAGCTGGGCAAGTTCTGATTAGCTTGCATGCATAACCGAGGGATCGATTGTTACCGCGAGTATTTGGTATGCCCGGCTTTTGATAATCAGGTGAATCATTCCACGAGTTCATTATCGAAGCCAACTGACGCAAAGAATCATAATCATTAATTGTTACCCCTGCTCTACAGTCAATGACAGGAATAATCTCCGACGAGATCGTTTTGACCATGTGTTTGATTTCAGCTGAGGTTAATCCACCGAAGTGGCGAGGTTTTCCAGTGATCGTATCGTAGACCTTCGCTGAACTCATCGTAACTTTCCAGCATCGGTTAACTTCTCCATTTCTGAATGTGAATTCATTATGGAAAAAAGTTCTTGCAAATTTCTGGCAGCGCAGTAAAACCGAGCTAGCTGGTTTTTGGTTGATTAAGGCGAATCAAATTCCACTGCTCAGTGCGTGATTTGCTGAAGTGCACCAAAATTGGGCTCTGAGCATGCAACAAATTAGAGAGGCCGGTGTCATACACGGTAGTTCTAGCGCCATCAACTTCCCAGGCTACTCTCATATTCTTCTTGTCCACAGCCCCTTTAAGCGGCTTGCACTCTTGAGTGAGCATGTTGTAGTAGTTGCCACGCACTAAACCTTTTTTATTGACCGCCAGCTGAAACATAATTGTCGAATCAGTCTGGTCGCCTTGAGTCAAAGAAAATACTCCAAGCGATTTCCAATCTTTAGCGTCTTTAGATTCTGCAACAGCAAGCGCTGCCGGTTCGGCTGTTTGGCCGGGAGCGGCTTTAGGGGCCACCGGAGCCTCAGGAGTTTGAGCCAGATCTTGGGCTTGCGTATAATAGTTAGCAGCCGTATCGGTTGGCTGCGTGCCGTAATAGACGGTGTCGCCCTGATAGGTAATATTGTTGCCGTAGTCATAATCTACCGGTTGATTATCTGACGGATAATCCCAGAAGCCGGCCAGGTCTCCCCAACCGCAGGCGTCCCAGGCCCAGTCGTTGCCCCAGCCGCGGTTCCACCATGAGCCGGGGTAACGGCCCCACCAGTCGCCGCGAAATGCATCATTAGCACGGAAGGCCCCACGCACCGCTTCTCCACGATTAGCCATAGTCGCTGGCGTCAGTGCGCGCGAAACCGAATTATCGCGATTGCCACCAAAACCGGCGCTGGCTACCGAGCGGTTTAAACCGCTATCTCCCGCCCGAGCGCCGCCGCTATTCCAGACCTGATCGGCACCATCACGCAAGGCCGATTCAGAAGTGTGGCTCAGTACATTGTCGTTGAACATGTCGCCAGAATCGCGACCGATACCACGGTCACCATAACCACCCAGGCCTCGATCGCCATAGCCACCAAGGCCTCGATCACCATAACCACCCAGGCCTCGATCGCCATAGCCACCAAGGCCTCGATCACCATAACC
>JADYXQ010000062.1 GCA_021772135.1 Candidatus Obscuribacter sp. | reverse complement strand
TGGTCTGAGACCGAAACATGGGCGAAGTTATTTTTGCTCTGGGTCTTAATTGATATAGTTCTGCCTCGGGGTGAAAATTTTATGGCGTTGGATACGAGGTTGTAAACGACTCTCTGCATGCGCTCTCGATCAGCGTTGACAACCAATGCTGTCGTCTCAAAGGCAATCTTCACACCCATCTCTTCGGCAAATCCTAGAATCAATTCTTCGCACTCAGTCAGTAAGTCTTTTAGCTCAATTGGGGCTCGCTCAAGGTCCATCTGACCTGATTTGATTTTTTCCATGTCTAACAAATCGTTGATCAGGCTAATCATTCGATCTGCATTCAATCTCGCTCTATTTACGTAGACAGCTGCTTTGTCTTCTATTTTGCCGAGGGCGCCGCCGTTGAGCAAATCTAAGACATTGGATATAGTCGACAGTGGTGTTCTCAAATCGTGGCTGATCATGGCTGTAACTTCTTCTTTGAGTCGTTGAGCTTCCTTGAAAGCACTGACATCGTGCAAAACGCAGAAATATAGGTCACTATCTTTTGACCAGTATGCGGACCAAAGCACCACTCGATAGGTTCCAGTGGCGTGCAGAAGTTCGAATTCTAAAGGGTTGAGGAACTCGTTTTGTTTGAGTTCTTGCATATAGTCAAGCACTCTGGCCACTGTCGCGCTCTTCACGCGATCGATCAGATAGAGACCTAATAGCTCCTCCTCTGGAATGCCTAAGATATCTTCGCTAGCTGGATTGGCCGCAACGAAACGACCGTTGGCATCAAGTGAAAAAATGAGATCGCGTGCGTTTTCAACAATGGCGCGCTCTTTGCGCTGAGCGTTTCGCAATTCGCGTGCCATTTCGTGAAATGTATGATCGACCTGAGCGATTTCATCATTACCGCTTAATATTGCGGTGAGAGGCCTGTTGCTGGCCAGCCTAATGGTATTGTCGCGCAATTTGCTCAGTCTTAGGGTCACGCCTTTGGTTAGTAACACGGCTAACGTTGCGGTCAAGATTGCGTTAGCAATTCCTCCAACAAGCATAAGGTCGGTGGCTTGTTTGCGAAAATTAGATTGCATTTTAATTGACTGATCGGCATAGCGTTTTTCTGCTAGTCCAAGAGCGGTCATTTCGTCCGGCACTACTGCCGGCAGTAGCCGGCGAATCTCCTTCCAGAGACGTTTTCTGGATTGCTTTTCATCTGGGCCGCCGCGTTCCCGATTACTTTTCAGTTGCTGTAAAGCTGCCAATGCATCAAACGCTGCCCGCTCAGACTTAACAACAGTGCCATTCTTTGTTGCATCATTGTCAGTTAGAGCTTTTAGTTTTTCATAGTCACTTGTTAGTTGATTGATCAGTGATTGATACTGTCCGTTTGCCAGCGAGACGTCTTTGATAGATTGCTCTGCACCATAAGTAGAGATTACCTCCATTGCGTGATTGCCCATACGATTGACGGCATCGGCCAGTTCTCTGGCTCTTTCGGTACGGATCAGCTGTTGCTCTGCCTGCTCCTGTAGTTTCCAGAGTGCGGTCAGTAAACCTAGCTGAAAGAGCAATGGCATGGTAACGATAAGTACTACTTTGAATGACAGTGAAGACGTTTTCATGCCGGTATAAGTTTAAGCCTATATATGCGAGACTGTTAGAGATTTGGGTTTGTTTCCGGGAGCTTTTTGCGAGTTGTGCCTAAAATTCTGTTAGTAGAAGATGACCTGGATTTGTCAGCAACTATTGTACTGGCATTGAAAGCGGAGATGCATGTCATAGATGCAGTCTATCGTGGAGATGACGCGCTGCATATGCTGGCAATCAATCAGTATGACGTGATTGTGCTTGATCTAGAATTGCCTGAGGTGAATGGCCTTGAAATTCTAAGACGTTTTCGATCTAAAGGCGGGGTCACTCCTATTATTATTCTGACTGGTCAAAACCACATAAATGAAAAAGAGGCAGGTTTGGATGCTGGTGCTGATGACTATCAGACCAAGCCCTTTTCGGTCAGGGAGCTCTCAGCCCGGATCAGGGCATTGCTTCGACGGCCCGCTGCCGTAGTTACCAATGTGCTAATTATTGACGACATTACAATTGATCGTGTTGGTAGCTCGGTGACTAAGGCCGGTGTTGAGATTAGGCTCAAACCTTGTGATTTCGCTCTTCTCGAATTTTTTATGCGGCATCCTGGCGAAGTTTTTTCAACACAAACACTCTTAGATAGAGTCTGGCAATCAGATTCAGATGGAACGCCGGAAGGGCTCAGAACTGCAATTAGTCGAATTAGAAAGGCTTTAGATCCAGATGACGCTGAGTTATCGATGATTGAAAATCTGCCTAAATTTGGTTATCGATTACGGTCTAAGGGGAAGCGTTAACCAATGCACCATCCGCCTATTTTCGCCCTATCTCACCCATGCGGCCTTCTTGATAGTCGCTCACGGCTTCTCGTATTTCAGCCGGGTGATTCATCACAAACGGGCCGTAACGGGCGATCGGTTCATTTAACGGTTGCCCGGCTAAAAGCAACAGACTGAGTGCTTTGTCGCCCGCCGCAGTAAAGCTGACACTTTCGTCATCGTTGGCAAAAATCACCAGTTGATCACTGCCGGCCTCTTGACCGGCAAAATTTCCTTGCCCTTCAATTACATAAGCCAGAGCCGTCTGGCCAGGCGGAACCTGTTGCTCAAAACTTGCCCCCGGCTGTAAAATCACATGTAAATAAAGAATGGGAATGCGCGTGGCAATCACCGCTTTCTTGCCCATGGAGCTGCCGGCAATTACTTTCACCCAAACGCTTTTGTCTGCGCTTTCATAAACAGGAATATTGGCCGATGGTGTATCTTGATAGCGCGGGGCAATGAGCTTATCGCTCTTAGGCAGGTTAATCCAGAGTTGAAAGCCGTTCAATCTGCCGCCTTTTTTGCGGAAATTTTCTTCGGGCATTTTAGAATGTACAAGGCCTGCACCGGCGGTCATCCACTGCACGTCTCCGGCTGCGATTATGCCCTTGTTACCGACTGAATCTTCGTGCTGCAAGGCGCCTTCGAGCATGTACGAGACTGTCTCGAAGCCACGGTGAGGGTGGTCAGGAAAGCCTGCAGCTTGACCTGGTGCATAGTCTACCGGGCCCATGTGGTCCAGCAATAAAAAGGGATCGATGTTGTCGAGGTTGTGTGTGGGGAATGGTCTGTGAACGGTTACGCCGGCGCCTTCCCTGGCTGTTGTGGCCGTAACTATTGCTTTTACTGATCTCATGATCGCCCCCTTAGCAAATTACTTTGATATCAAACTATTGCTATTGTAGCGACTCGAGATAGTTTGATGTCAAAGTAAATTATGTTACAATCAATAGAATGTCAAAACTCAAAGCAAAAAAAGCAGCAGGCGTCACTGGCGTTGATTTAAGTGCTGACAGCGAGACGGCACTCCATCTCTTTCGCGTCTTATTTAAGGCCAGTCGCGCCCTAGAGCAGCATTCTCTGCGGAGCACCGAGAAGCTCAGCATTTGCCCCAGCGATTTCTATATATTAGAAGCACTTTTGCACAAAGGCCCCATGGCCATGGGAATGATTGCCGGCAAAGTTTTGCTTACTCTAGGCTCTTTATCGGTGGCTATCGATCGTCTGGAAGAAAAAGGGTTGGTGGTTCGCCAATTCGATCCGGCTGACAAACGCACAAGGCTTATTCACCTAACGAAAGCAGGAGAAAAATTGGTTGCTGCTCATTTTAAAGGTCATGCCCAGGCTCTCACCGAAGCCATGTCTGGCTTGAGCCCGCAAGAGCAAAGTAGAGCCGCTCAACTGGTCAAAAAATTAGGTCTTGCGGCGGCGGCCAAATTGCAGAGTTAAATGTCAAAAATTACACATCTCATCCATCAGAATTTCTTCCTTCTGCTGCTGGCCGCTTACGCTCTGGCGGCCTTGTGGCCCACTCTCGGTCTCTGGCTGCGCAATGTGCAATTAGGACAGCTGCCCTGGCTCGACGGCACAGCTTTCAAACTGAGCTTGCCGTTGCTCATGCTTTCTTTTTTACTTTTTAACGCTGGCCTGGGCATAAAAGCACGGGAGCTGAAAGACATTTTGAAAAGACCGGCAGTAATTATTGTTGGTTTTCTCGCTAATTTAGCGGTGCCGATTTTGCTTGTGCTTTTGTTGAGAACGGCCATGCAACAATGGCACAATCTGGACGAATTGCAAAACCTTCTGGTGGGGCTCGCTCTAATAAGTTCGATGCCTATTGCCGGCTCCTCCGCCGCCTGGTCCCAAAACGCCAACGGCAATCTGACTTTGAGCCTGGGTCTGGTATTTCTTTCAACACTTTTAAGCCCACTCACTACGCCTCTAGTTCTAAATATTTTTGGATTTCTCACCACTGGTGATTATTCAGATGACTTGCATGAAATGGCTGCTCAGGGCACACATGCATTTATGACTTTTACCGTGGTGCTGCCGGCGGTACTCGGGATTGCAACCCATTTTCTGTTGGGTGAAAAACGCACTGCTGAAGCAAAACCGTTTTTAAAACTGAGCAATTTCATTGTGCTTCTACTGCTCAACTATGCCAATGCCGCAACCTCCCTGCCTGAAGCCTTCGCTAAGCCTGACTGGGACTACCTGTTCTTTATTTTTGTCACGACACTTGTCCTTTGTGCCACCGCTTTCAGTGCCGGCTGGGGCATTGCTCGTTTGCTTAAAGTTGATCTCTCTGAAAAGGCATCATTAATGTTTGGCCTGGGCATGAACAATAACGGCACGGGTCTCGTACTGGCTGCCACTGCCCTATCTGATCACCCTGGCGTGCTTCTACCTATGATTTTTTATACTCTCATTCAACAAGTGTTTGCCGCGATTGTCGATTGTAAAGTTTTCAAAGCGGAAAACTGAGATCAACATGCTTTTACCTAAACGTCACCCGTTCACTTTATTAAGTGACACGGTGGCTCGTCTTTGACTGGTGCGCTGCTCTAGATTGAGAACAGACAACTGGAGGCGAACTATGCAAGTGCGTGACGAATCAATGCAATTGGAAAATAAAATCGGGCTGTTCTGGTTGAACAGATTGGGCATCGGAGCGCTCGTGCTCGGCTTTGCTTTCCTAATGATGTACTCCATGCAGCAAATGGGGCCAATGGTTAAAATTGCCCTTGGTCTAATTGTCTCAGTTGCTCTGATGATTGGCGGCGAGCTGATGGGCAGGCATGAACATCGCCGCTGGTTCGGTCATGGCCTGGCCGCCGGCGGCTGGTCGCTGGCCTATTTCGTTACTTATGCGGCTTATTACATACCAGAAGCGCAAGTCATTTATTCTCTACCTGTTGAAACTTTTCTGCTCATGGGTGTAGCTGTAGGCTCGCTCGGATGGTCGGTGCGTGCTCGTTCGGAGCCGCTGGCTATTCTCTCTATGGCTTTAGCCGGGGTCTCGATTTTGTTTAGCGAACCCAGTCTTGTGGCTGACAGTTCGTTTCTTATATTAGCGGTGCTGGCCTCATTTCTTGGTTATCGTCATGGCTGGAAAATGCTCTTTGCCTTCGCCGTCGGTGTGTGCTATTTCGGCCACTATTATTGTAGCCAGGGTCTTTTGCACAGCGCTCATGCTGCGACAGATCCGCTGCTCTCGGCAATCTTCATCGCTTGCATCTGGCTCTCATTCTCCATTGGCCTCGGTTATTGCACCAAACTCGATCAAGCAAAAAATTCTTTTGTGATTTCAGTTTCGTACGCTAATGCCGCCCTCTTCGCCGGTGGGCTGTGCACTTTTGGCACCAGTCTCGATAAGAACGTAGTGGAGACAATACTGGCTGCCTCAGGTGCGGTTTATCTGGGAATGGCTAGATGGTTGCACAAGCGAGACTGCATGAGCCTTTCGAATGTGCACCTGCTGCTTGGTTTGTCGCTTTTGAATGGTGCCAAAGCCATGCGATTTACCGGCCTGGAAATGCTCAGCTTAGACATTATGCAAATCTGGCTGTTGATGGTACTGGGCATCAAAAACAATATTTCCGCCTTCAAATATTTTGCTTACTTTTTGCTGGCGGTCTTTGGGGCAAGCTGGTTTTATGAAAGCTCACGTTTTGTCGGGGATGCAGTTTGTGGATTTACCTGCTTCCCCTGCGATAAATTAGCTCTGGTAGCCGTAATAGCCTTCGCTCATGTGGCTTTCTTCAGTCGTAAAAATTACATACCATCGGGCCAAAATGAACCTTGTTTTGACTTCGGCAAAGGCAATATGGTTGTGAATGGGCATGAGAAAGCTTTTTATATATTCGCTAATTGCATGTATCTTTTTCTGATTCAACATCTTGTTTCTCATTCTGCTCTTTGCCTGGCCCTGGCTGTGCAATGCGCCATTTCAATGCATTTGGGATTGAAACTTAAAGATCAAATCTATTCTACGGTGGGCGTGGTCACGTTTGTTGCCTGTGCAGCAGCGTCGTTCCAGTATTATGACAGCTGGTCCGGTTTATTCACAGGGCTTGAAGTGGCGGTCTTTTACGCACTTTATTTTGTTTCGCGAAAAGAGCAAGCACTGGAATGTTTTGAAGCGGACTGCGTTAAACTTCTGGCGCCCAATGTGGCGACTGTGCTTCTTACTGTGCTTCTAATGAAAGAAATTAGCGGCACCTATTTGACATTTACTTTAGGTCTGGAAGGTCTGATTCTTATGATTGTCGCCTTCCTTGGCAAAGACAAATTATTGAGGTCTCATGCCTTTGCCGTAATATTCGTGCTGGTGGGTAAGCTGTTGCTTTTCGACCTGGCCAACCGCGGAACTTTAGAACGTATCGTCTCCTTTATTGGCGCCGGCGTTACTCTGCTGCTTTCCTCTTACGTTTACGCCTTAGGTACTGACGCCTTTAAGCCGAAACAGAGAGACGAGGACGAACCATTCGAACATTTTGAAGAAGCGGAGTTGCCGGATCTGACCCCAACCACACGCTCGGAATTACGTTTCTTTACTTAATGCAATTAGCGTTGCTGCCTTCGACATTTGCGGCATACCTCAATACTGAAGTTAGATAGGGCAGGTCAATGGAAAGCGCCATGGTCGAAAGTATTTTGATTTTGCAAGAACAAGGCAGTGAGCCTAACTACCCGGCTCAAGAGCTGGAGAATGCCGGCTATCGTGTAGTGACCGTTCCTAAATTATCTGTAGCCATAAGCTGGTTGAGTGTCAATGATCCTATTTTGATTGTGGTTCCGGTGCATTTGATCGATGACAATATATTTGATTTGCTGCGTTTTGTTAGAGATGATTTCCAACTACAAAATATCAAGATCATGCTTTATTGTGTCACCGATTCGCCTTTCACCATGGGCATGAGCAGCACCATTACTTCGGCAGCGAGGGCCATGGGTGCCAATGCCGTTTTAATTGGCCATAATTTTGTCAGCAAAGCTTTCTGGCAAACAGTGGGGCCATTATTGCCTGCGGTAGAAGGCCCTACCGGCGTTGAATCCTGAAAAAAGAGCGATCGACTCCATTTTGCTAAAGCAAATGATGGCCGAGCAAGAGATCAGCAATATCGAAATGTGATTTATGTCTTGGCTGCGTTGAGCCTGATTTCGATTTCCAGGCCATGAGGTTCTTTGTTGCGAATGACCAAGGTTCCCTGACAGGCGGTGACGCAAGATTTGACGATGGCCAGACCCAGACCAGCACCGCCATAACTGCGACTGCGAGAGGCCTCTGGTCTGAAAAATGGTTCGCCCAAATGTTTCAGTGATTCAGGCGGCACTCCCGGCCCTTGATCGGCAATGGTAATGATCACGTCATCGCCGCTGAGTACGCCTTTGACGGCTATTTTGATTTCTTTTCCGGCGTAGCGCACACTGTTGCGAAGCATGTTGCCGATGGCGCGCTCAAGTAGCATGTGATCTGCCAGAGGCACCACATTGTCGCTTATCTCTATTGAAATATTTTCGGTCATACCAAGCCGCGTAATGAGATTTTGTACCAGGGGCTTGAGCGGCACCGCCACCAGGTTTTGAACGGTGCCTTTAAGCTCGGCCTTCGAAAAGGCCAGCAGCTCACTAACAAGGCTGTTCATCTCAGTCACTTCTTCTTTGATGTCTTTGATCATGTTCAGCTGGTCAGGTGTAGACGAATCTTCAAGTAGTTCCAACGCCATTTGCAGCCTGGCGATAGGTGAGCAGAGTTCGTGCGAAATATCGCCCATCAAGCGCTTCTGGCCGGTGACAAAAACACTGATGCGCTCGGCCATAGAATTTACCGCTTCCGCCAACCGCCCCAGTTCGTCTTTGCCGCTGGTCGCAAGCCTGGTGTCGAAATGCCCTTCGGCAATTTCTTCGGTGGCTTTAGTTAGCGCGGTCAAGGCATTTGTTATCTGATAGATAAAAGGCAGCCAGAAAAGCAGCGATAAAATTAGCACCACTGCCAGCGCCAGCGCCACCATTTTTAAATCGACAAGCAAATTGCTCTGCCAGATATTTTCTGATAGAGCCAGCAGGGTCACCACTCGCGGCGGTTCGCCAGGCTGTGGATGGAGCATTAAATGAGTGCCAATCCAGAGGCCGTCAGGGGTAGTGGTGTGGAGCAAAAAGCGGCCTGGAGGTGGAGGCGGAGGCGGTCCTGGCGGCCCCGGTTGACCTGGAAAAGGTGGATGTGGCCCGCCAAAGCCCGGGCGGAAATTGGATCTTTCTTGCAGTTGGGGCGGCAAAGTGATTGCTTCACCGGCCAGCTGCTCGCCACGGGCATCGAACAAACTAAATTTGACCTGATAGATTTTGCCGTAATTATTGAGAATACTGGTCCAGTTTTCTTTCGGGGATAGACTGATTTGTTCGCCTATGGCACTGGCAGCTGTATCGATGCGGTTTCCGGCCGGACTTTTAAGCAGCGCTTCCCAGCCTACGCCAAATTCGGCATTGAAGGCGAAGAACAAAAGAGCCACAAATATGCCCAGATAGATGAGCATCAGGTAGAGAAATTTTAGAGCTAAACCGCGTTTATATGCCAGCAATAAATCTTTCATAGGCGGCCATCTGCCGGTTCAATCAGCATATAACCGGCGGCACGCACGGTTCTAATGAAGCGTGGATTTTTTGGATCGTCTTGCAGTTTCTTGCGCAGAGCAGATATGTGCACATCTATAGTGCGATCAAAAATATCGAAGTGGCGTTCACGAATTTCGTTCAGTAACTGTTCGCGAGTTTTCACACGGTTTTTTGCCTGAGCTAGCACCACGAGCAAGTCAAATTCAACCGGTGTGAGAGTGAGAATCTCATTGTCTAGCGTGGCTTTGCGAGCGAGCAGATCTATTACCAGTGGGCCGACTTTGATTTCGGTTTTAAGGCTGGTTTCTACCGGCCGTGCGCGTCTTAATACGGCCCTCAAGCGCGCTAGAAGTTCGCGTGGCGAAAATGTCTTTGGCAAATAATCGTCGGCCCCGATCTCTAAACCAACGATGCGGTCGGTTTCGTCACCCAGGGCGGTGAGCATCAACACCGGAATTTGACTTTGTTCGCGCAACTTGCGCAACACCCCGTAACCGTCCATTCCGGGTAGCATGACGTCGAGAATGATGGCCTCAAATTTTGATTCGTCTTTAGAGAGAGACGCTGCCAGAGCTGCTTGCAAACCTGCCACTCCGTCGTGCACGGCAGTGACGTGATAACCATAACGAGTGAGGTAATCAGTAATGAGACGACAATACTTGATGTCGTCATCAATGATTAAGAGGCGCGTTCCCCTGCCTGTTTGTAAATCGCTAGCCGAATTGCCTTGATTGCTCACAACCGTTCCTTTAGATAGATCAATGGTAAACCATCGGTATTAAGGCTCCTTTACAAATGCTTTAATAATCCCTCTTTTCCCTCATAAATCCTTAACTGCCGTGAGCTTTGATAGAAGGGTAGCAACTTTAGTGGGTGGAAATTTATGAAAGCGATCAGGGCTTGTTACTTAGCAATTTTGGCCTGTGCCACAGCGAGCAGCGCATCATTAGCTCAATCACCTAATGAAGAAAGGTACAGGATGGAAGGACCTGTTGATGCACCACCGGCGATGCCCGGTGATCGAGGTGGTTGCCTCAATGGCAGCCAGGATAGAAAAGATGGGGGCCGGTCGTGTGGGGGCGGTGCTGGTGGTGGCTTTGGCGGACCCACCGGACACGGAGGACCCGGCGGTCATGGCGGCCGCGGAGGTCCTGGTGGCGGCCCGGATATGGCCTTTATGAAGAGTCTTCAACTGACAGACGCTCAGCGTGAGCAACTGCATGCCATTCACCAGCAAGAGCACCGAGCCGGCGCCACACGCCAGGCTGAAATTATGAAACTGCAGCATCAATTAATGGATGGAGTTTTCAGTGGCAATTTGGAAAAAAGCCGGGCACGGGCCTTGCAAACTCAAATCAACGCGCTAGAGAGCGTCGGTCGCAATGAACACGTGGCTTCAATGGTAGACAACAATGTCATATTTACACCGGAACAACGCAAGCTTATGCGCCAGCATATGCTTGAACAAGAGCCAGGCATGCAGGGCGGGCCTATGGGTGGCCCTGCAATGGGTGGACGTCAGCTGGGAGGCCCGGGTAGCCGTGAGCTATGAGGCCGCAGGTTCGTAAAACAATGGTTGCACCACTTGCAATCGGGCTTGGATTGGGCGGCTGGTTTGTCACTTTGATGTGGTTGGAAAAGCGGCGTCCGTTGCGACCTTCGGTTGAAGCCTTGCAGATTCTAGAACAGCCGCTGGTATTGCCACTTTGCCGATGGAAAGAAAACGGCTTGGTTTCTTGCCTAATTTCGTTCATAACCGGCTCATCTATTCGGTATTGTCTGTTTGCGCCTTAGATTACACGCTTTATCTCTGGCATGTGCTTGCCCATAAGGTTCCTTTCCTCTGGCGCTTTCACGTTGTCCACGATATCGATCTTGATCGGGCAATCACTTTTGATGGCGTCAATTCTGTTCCAGCACGCGAATGTACGCTTGCCCTGGTAATTAGAACGCAAGCTAGATCTATGGGTGGTAACACCACTCCAACTGGTCCAGCGGGCTTACTGTGTGGGACAGGTTCACGGAACCATTCGCCGTGACATTCCACCAGAAGCAATCACCTTTGGCGTTCCCGCCTATCGCAGTAAAGGCGAAGTGAAACTTACAAGAATGCTACTATTGCCATTCCACAAGCCCAAATATTGGCGGATGATGTGCGCTGGTGCTTGTCCACTTTGATGTATCCACGGTCATCAGTTTTGACGTTGGCATTGACAAGCTTGAGAGGCACCGTATTTGGTGTCTTGCCACTTGCCGCGAGAATTTCATCACAGACGACTTTGCGTTCGTTGCCACCAACTCCATGACGAAGCACGTGTTTTTGCCCCTCTTGGATGGTCACAGACTTCACTTCTTGCTCCAGTAAGATCTCAGCGCCTTCGGCCACCAATTGTTGATGAGCAAAAGCAGAGGCTGCTGGTTCTTCTTTGTTTAACAATGTTCGACCGTGATCGGCAAGCGTGACTTTTACTCCGAGCCGCAACATTAGTTGGGCGTACTCGACGCCAACGGGCCCACCGCCGAGAATCAGCATGGAGTCAGGCCTCCGTTCCAAATCAAGAATTGACTCATGAGTCAGACAGTGTGCGTTTATGGATGCGGCCTTGCCTATGATCACCTTGACACCATTTTGTTTTTCTACAGTCTCCACAGAATCATGATGACTGATTTTTTCTCGCGATGTGCGCATATGAGACATTGCTTTGGCGCACATCTGATCCGCATCAAACGCGGTAATGATAGTCAGTTGACGTGCGTGTAGATAAGCCATAGCTTATAAAAATAATGACAAAACATAAGCTGTGGCTTATACTATTTTTGTCAAAGTATAAGCTATAGGTTATGTGATATGGTTCGAAATGGCAGAGCGATTAATCTCAGAAGGCGTCAACTCGATAAGGCACTGGGACCGTCGACATTACTCTCGGACGTGCCAGTGCATAAAAATGGTTTGATTCGAGAAATTAGACAAGCGCTCGCAATGACTGCAAGCCAACTAGGCAGTCGGTTGGGAATTACTCAGCCGGCCGTAACTCAGCTCGAACTAAGCGAACAAGCCGGCACTATTTCACTAAATTCTCTAAGGAAAGTCGCAGACGAACTCGATTGCAGGCTGATCTATGCCTTGGTACCAAAGCGCTCATTAGAGACCGTTGTGGAGGAGCAAGCGAGAAAGGTGGCGTTAAATCTCGTCACTAAAGTCTCGCATTCCATGGCATTGGAGGATGAGAGTATATCTCCCGTAGAAAGAAGTCAGCGCGTGATTGAACTGGCGAACAAACTGGTAGCAGGCGCTAGGTCTGACATCTGGGATAGTAAACGGTGATGTTTGAAGCACCAACGGGCGCGACTCCGCTAGCTCCCGACACAATCGCAGGCTTGATTCCAGACCTTCACATGCGAAGCGAACTCGCTGAATTTGAGCAGTTGAACATCGAAAAAGCTACACAATGGTCCGAACGGAGTCGAACCTTGAAGAAAGACCTTTTGACCATCCACGGATTGAGACTATTGCATCAACGTATGTTTGATGATACTTGGAAGTGGGCGGGCGAATTCAGGCAATGCGAAACGAATATTGGAGTAGTGCCTTCTCAGATACAGGCTCACATTGCCCAGCTGCTCGGTAATATGCAATGGCAATTAGACAATCCGCCATTTGACTGGGACAGCCTAGCCGCAAGATTTCATCATCAATTGGTGTTCGTGCATCCGTTCCCAAACGGCAACGGGCGTCATGGTCGGCTAGCATCGGATCTTCTGCTCGCGTACAACAAGCAAGTTCCATTCACATGGGGACGCACCAGGATTGATGTCGCAGCGAAACATGTCCGGGCAGAATATATCGCGGCATTGCAAGCAGCCGACAGAGGCAATTTAGAACAACTTCTCACTTTTGTTCGCTCCTGAAATGGCAGCAAATTCTTGGACGTAACACTTAAAAGTTCGGCTGATTAAGTCAGCTCCAATTCACAGTGAGTTCACACTAGTCCAGAGCGGGTTCAAACCGACAGTGTTCGACAAGGGTCGCAAGACAGGCGGGCGGCTGAGCGGCCAAACCGACAACACCGAGCAGTACGACTTCGGCGCCCATTACTTCACCGCTCGCGACGCAAATTTTAAACGAGCTGTAGCCGCGTGGCAATCGAAGGGCTGGGTGCGACCATGGACTGGCCGATTCGGAAAGATCGATGGCGGAGTTTTCAGCCGTCAGGATGACAAAGAATCATTGAGTCAAGACATTGCTAGTGGCTTGTGGAAAGTATCAGGCACTGTAACTTCGTCTAACGAACAAAGCAAGCGCCGACCATTTTTCGCCGAGCACATCGGTGGAGATACGCACGTGCAGTACAGCCTCTTTCTGCAAGATTCATCTTCGATGAAGAAAAAAGAATTGGTTATTGCGGCGATTGGTGCGGTGGCGATCGTGTTGAAAGTGCATACTTAAGCGGTATTGCGCTAGCTGAGCAAATCGATAAGTTTGGGTCTGGAGCTAGATCAGTCGGCAGGCAACATTCCCCATAGCGCTGGTTTGCCGGCGTTGCAATGAACAGCTCGCCCGAGCAATCCCAAACCGATCACCGACAGTACGATGGCATACCGCGCGCTATGCCAAGCTCCAGTAATCTCGCCGGATGACCTGTCCAGCTTTTTGAGACGATTTATGACCGTAGGAACGGGGTGAAAAATGGTCTCGACAATGGGAGTTCGTGTCGGCTCGTCCTCCAGGTCTTTGTCTATCTTGCTGAGAGTCTGATTGAGCAAATCTCGAGACACACCCAGCTCAACTGCGAGCTTGTCTGCCTCGTAGGTACCCAGCCGAGATGAATAAGGTAGAGTCAACAGCCCGAGGAAAGACCAGAGAGTAAAACAAAGCGACATCGTCACGAGACCGGCGGAGCTGCCAACCGAAAGAGAGAAAGTTTTCTCAGTCAGGATCGCTGAAAGCAAAACTCCCAGCACAGTAAATCCTAGGGCTAATATAACTCCTCTGGTGCGCCCCCCCGAGTTTATGATGGCGTTTCGTCGCGTTACTACGGCCCACAGTTCTTGCCTCGACAAAACTGACAGCCATCTTTCTGGTATCACTAGCGACTCGGCACCTGGGAGTCCGACCACACCGCCGGTGAAACCACGCTCGGCGTTGCGCGCAGTGACCAGTCGAATCGTATCTGTTCTGTTTTGAGGGAAAGCGGCGAGAATTTCCTGCGAAGGCTCGTGAAAGGAGATATCCGAAAGCAGCCGTGCCACCTCGGCCTGCTTCCATATGATCAGCACTGATAAGGCAAGAGAGCTGACGAAAAGCCCGGTAATGCCGGCTAGACGCACTGAGGCCGTGCAGGCGAAGGCAAACGCGATAAGCAGCACCGCATGCTTCGCTGCGGATCTACCAAGCTCCACCAGGTAGTCAAAGAGCCTCTGGTCAGTGCGCCTATAAAGACGTTCGATCGTGAAGCCTGCAACATCGAAGGGCAGCGCAAAGATTTCATACGCCGCGACAAAAACAAAAATATTTCCAAACCAGGTTGCCGATGACGAATCTTGGCTGCCGAACAGCTTTGTCACGGTTCCGCTGGAAAGCATGGTCACGCAGGCGAGAACGATGGTGCCAACATAGACTATGCCGAGCCATCTTCTGCTCTGACCGTACCCGACTGCATAAGTTGTTTCTTCGCTGGAATCAAAATGAGTTTCCATATCCATAACCTTGTGGTCTGAAGTATTTTGACCACACCCTAAGGTAGTGTGCATCCGTGAACTCTCAGTGAACGACACTGACACCAGTTGCTTCTGTTGCTTAGCGTGATTGATTCGAATCGAGTCTACTCCCGTCTCCAAAGACTAGATCCGGGCGTTCAATGGAAAGAAAGTGGAACGCCGTAATGACAAGAGAGTGACTGATCGCACCGCTGCGTATCATCTCGTTAACTTGGTCGAGGGGGACATTGCTGCTGTTAATCAGCTCCGTGCCACTAGAGTCGAAATGAGGTGTTTCAACCTGCGTGACCCCTTCCTCCAGCCAGGGGATCGGCATCTTCTTCATCTATACAGCCGCCAGGAATTTCGAGGGTAATGCCCGCGACACCGTGTCTGTACTGTTCGACCATAAGCACGGAGTTACCAGTTGTGAGCGCAATCACGTTGACCCATGGACTGCAACTGAGCGTGTAGAACTTTGCCTGTTTGTGCGGCGCACTCTGCGACTCGGCAATTGTTTGGCTCACTGAAAAAATTTTGCACTCGGCCAGAAGTGTCTTTTCTCGTGGAGGCCAGAGCAGTGACCTGTAAGTGTCGTGATTTTCGTAGTTCAAACGCTGAGAAGATCGAAGCTTCATTTCCTGCCTGCCTTCGACCGGCTGAAAGGTGTTGCCTCCACGAACAGTGAAACTAGCGGCAGTATCTTTATCTCAGCCGGATAGAGCCCGAGGATTCTTGAGAAAAGTCCCGGTCTGGACCTGTTTCCCATCTGAAGAATGGTCTGTCCGGACATCTCCACAGTCAAGTCGATTTCCTGAGCGGAGCAGACGTCATGTAAAAACCGCATAACTCTATTAGAACGTCCTAGTAGAGACAAGAGTCGGATTGCGTCCCTGGTAGATTCGGGCTGGGAGAGGCGGAAAACACCTCGCATTCCACTGCCAAGAAAGTGAATTGTTGTTGTTTCGCAAACAGCTACAATCTCAGACTCGAGTTCCAGGCTTCTCACTTGCCACCACCATCAGTGTGTACATTGTTCTCACAGGTTCGGATGATCACCACACCGTTCACTTTCCACAAGGTGTGAACGGCTGAGGGGCCCACCTTGTCAGGGACTTGAACTTCCATATTTCTGAAATCATAGACAATCTCGGCACCACGGCCGGTGAGGCGCTCATAGAGGCCGATGGCAAGGTCCGGCCAGTTTCTTGTTTCATTATTTGACTCAGTAGTCGTAGAAGTTGTCATAAAATCTCCTTTCTGTTTAATTGGTTGATGAACGGTGAGCGCTGTCGCACACTCATGAACTTGGTCTTTGCGCACCTGCACCAACCTCGCTCATTTCTAGTCTAGTCACAGCAAGGTGAATTCTTGGTGAACAACAACGCCTCAATGCCAGCCGGATTCGCGCAATTCCGCGAAGCCGGCGACTAGGAGCAAGTAGAGACACGCTCAGCGTCTACTCAAGACAGGTTCTGATTGATGGTTTTGACAGCAGGTCAGCGAGCGATATATTCGTTTTTTGCATGCGCGACATGATCATGCCGCAGTAAATCCATTGCTCCTCATCAGTTAGTCCCAGATTGCCGTCAATTAGCGCAAATTCTTTCTCCAGGCTGGCGAGTGTTTGAGCATTGTCTGGCGCCGGCGTTCTCAGCCATTCAGCGACGTTTAAAACCAGCTTGCGCCGATCGTCAAGGGTGCTCTGAAACTTCGGGCCAATATAGCTACTTTTGTCAGCGATCATTCTGGCGTAAACTTGCTCCAGCCATCCATCGAATTCGGCACTGAAATTACCGTTTTGCAGAATCTTCGGCAGGTTCTCTTCTGTGACAATTCTGGGCGCAGGCGCACCCGGATAGACGAAGCTTATCGGTTGTCCTGCGAGCATTTTTGAAAAGCTGTCGTAATATCCCCAGGTATTTTGCTGGCCAAGCTGCTGAGATAAAGCCGCATCTTCGGCGGGCAAATCGCACACCAGTGATGCTCTTATGGCAAAAACTTCATGGGCATTGTCGTTGCAGCCGGTCATTTTGTTTAACTTTTTTTGCACGCCTGCATGTTCACCGTTGTCGATAAAAAGACTGACAATGCGGTTCGAAGTCGCTTCTACAACTATGTCTCCGGCCACCCAGTAATGCTCAGATGCCGGTGAAATTTTATCAAAATTGGCTGCCCAGGCCGAGTCGCCGGGAATGGGCTGTGCATATGCAATAAGCTTTGCATTATTCCATGGCCAGCTTTTGATCTCGTTTCGCAAAGTTTCACCATAGCTTCCCTGCAAAACGGCGCTGACGAACTGGCTGGCGAGCCCCGCTCCCAGGCTGTGACCGGTGACGTAAATGTGCTCTGGTGCTGGATATTTTTGTTCAAGATATTTGCAGCAAGCCGTGATTGGTCCGAGCATGGTCGGCAGCGACTCGGCAAAACCCTCGGTAACTT
>JADYXQ010000005.1 GCA_021772135.1 Candidatus Obscuribacter sp. | reverse complement strand
GATATGCACCGGAGCGTCGGCATGGGTTCCCACGTGAGGGCTCATGGTTAGCGCCGTGAGATTAATGACGCGGCTGTCTTGGTAGGTGAGGGTGACTTTTCTCGAAAACGGGGTGTCGCCTGGAAAACAGGCGGAGCTTTCGCTCACCGGCTGAGAAATATCAATTATTTTCTGGTAAGCGAACATCAGACAACTTTAAAATGAAAATGGGTTTTTATATGATCTGTTTTGACTTCTCTTGGTATTTTGCGCATTTCTTTGCGTGGGCCAATCAGTTGTAATTTCTTCAGCACTTCTTTGACAATCAGTTCCATGTGACGATTATCAAAACCGGAAGAAAGTTTGATGCAGAGTCCGAGGCCATTGGCATAACGTTCGCAGGGGCCGATGCCTACTCCTAACAATCCGTCGGCCCCTTCTTTTGCTACCACCGGTGCAGCTGTGGGGCCGAAGAGGTCTTGCGAAATTAAGCGATAATCTACTCTGCCGCCGCCGGAAATCGCGCGCGGGTATTGATGCATCAATTGCCCCAGTTGCGAGTATGAGGCTGCGCACGGCTGAATTTGTTCGTCGACGAATGACACTGGCCGCGGGCTTAAAAGGCTTTGATAAAGATAAGCCATCTCGTAAACCGAAAGGGCATAGTTAGGCAGCTGGCAACCATCTGTGGTGCTCAGTAAACTATCGAGCGGACGCTGCACCAGCTCGGCCAGTATTTTTCGCAAACGCACATGGTGTACTTCGCTTTCGAGCAAATAATTATCAGGATTGTTGCCCTCGGCTTTAATGGCCGAGAGGTAACTGATATGTTTGCCGCTGCAATTGTGATAGCGACGCCTGGCTTTCTCGCCGTCGCCAATTGAGTCGCGCGTTTCGCTTGACAAAGGCGCTGCTGGTGGGCACTTCAACTTGTCTTCGGCGGCACCGGTAATGGCGATAATTTCTTCCAGCATTTCGATGTGCCGGGGTTCGGCGCTGTGAGACGCCATAAATAGAGCAAGATGCTCGTCGGTCAGGGCCGGATAGTTATTTTTAAGAATGTGCAAATGCTGAATCAGTTGCCATGGTTTTAGCAGTGAGCGGCTCCACAATTGATATGAAGTATCGCCCAGTACGGTGATTGGCCGCACAGCACTAATCGACTGCTCGGCATTGGCCAGACCTTCAACCAGTGCGACGATTCCATATACGGTCACTTCTTTGCGACCGCTGCGTTCAATGGTAAAAATCGGCTGCCAGGGCAGATCGCGACTGGTTGATGATGCCATAGATAAGGTCTCGGTTTGAGTCATTGTCATGTCTTTCTTTTGTAGATGCCATAATTCTCGCAGCTTCCAGTGCAATCCTGCCAGGCTCCATTTCTTACCTTAATAAATTCGCGCCAAGGTACGCTCTCGGCGGTTAGATGGTGTAAAAACTGAGTTGTTGCCCGGGTGTGAGAATAATGACCGAAAGTTTCCCTCAATCGATTAAAACTGCCGTCAATCCGGGCAATGCCGCCCCCAGCCCCCTGGGATCCTATTCGCACGCTTTGCAGGTAGGCAATTTGCTCTTTATTTCCGGCCAGGGTTGTCGCAACGCTGAAACGGGCATAGAGGCCGGTTTGACCCTGGGGCCGGCTGGTGAAATTCTCGCTTACGACATTGAAGTTCAGACACAAGGTGTGCTTGAGAACCTGGGTAATGTCCTCAAAGCAGCTGGCCTTGGTTTCACCGATGTGGTGGACGTCACTGTATTTTT
This sequence comes from Candidatus Obscuribacter sp., assembly GCA_021772135.1. Taxonomy (GTDB): domain Bacteria; phylum Cyanobacteriota; class Vampirovibrionia; order Obscuribacterales; family Obscuribacteraceae. The sequence goes on along the minus strand of JADYXQ010000005.1, from coordinate 23,431 downwards.
GGCCGATATGGCTGATTTTGAAAAATACAACAAAGTCTACAGCCTGTATTTTTCAATAGCAGTGCCTCCCTGTCGCACCACTGTGCAAGTGGCCAAATTACCCGGCCGCAATTTTATTGAAATCAAGGCTATAGCTGCTTTTACATCCGCATCTTGAGGCGAAAAAATAAATGTCTAGATCTGGTGCCGTGGCAAATTCGCTTAAATCTATCGAGCATTTTATCGATGGGAAATTTCAGGGCGGTTCTTCCAAAGAAACTTTCGAGACTATAAATCCGGCCACCGGCAAAGTTCATGGTCTGGTTTCTCTTGGTACCGCCGATGATATCGACCGCGCAGTTGCCGCTGCCCGCCGTGCTTTTGAGAAAGGCCCCTGGCCCCGCCTTTCTATGCGCGAGCGCTGTGATGTCTTGCGCAAAATCGGCGCACTGATTCTAGAGCGCCGCGAAGAATTTGCCATTGCTGAAAGCACCGACGCAGGCAAACCTATAAATGAAAGCTTTGACGGTGACATTCCCCGCTCTGCTTTTAATTTTCAATTTTTTGCTGACTTTGCCGCCACTTACGTGGAAGAGACTTTCACTTCTTCAGCCAGCGAAAGGCACATAGCAGTGCGCGAGCCCCTGGGCGTATGCGGCTTGATTACACCCTGGAATTTGCCTCTCTATCTGGCTACCTGGAAAATCGCGCCGGCCCTGGCAATGGGCAATACTATCGTTCTTAAACCGGCTGAGTGGACGCCTTACACGGCTTATTTACTGGCTGAAGTGATGCAACAAGCGGGATTGCCGCCTGGTGTTTTCAATATCGTGCAGGGTTTTGGTGCCGGCGGCGCCGGCGAAGCTCTTACTCGTCACAGCGATGTGCGCTCGATTTCGTTTACAGGCGAAACTTCTACCGGCCGCGCCATTATGCAAGCGGCCAGCGCCACTTTGAAAAAACTCTCGTTCGAATTAGGCGGCAAAGGTGCCAACATAATTTTTGCCGACGCCGATCTTGATGATGCGATTCCAACGGCTGTGCGAGCTGCTTTTCGCAATCAGGGCCAGATTTGTTTAGCCGGCTCACGCTTGTTTGTCGAGCGAAAAGTATACGATCAAGTAGTAGAAAAAATCGTCGCTCTGGTTCAAAGAATCAAAGTGGGCGACCCACTCAGTAAAGAGACTGAGATGGGTGCGTTGATTTCGCGCGAGCACATGGAAAAAGTGCAATCATATTTAGCCATCGGCAAAAGTGAGGGCAAGCTGTTGTGCGGCGGCGAGCGCTTGAATGAACTGGGAGACGGCAATTTTCTCAGCCCCTCTGTATTCACCGATTTAAAAATTCAGTCACGCTTTTTGCAAGAAGAAATATTTGGGCCCGCTCTGCCGATATTGCCTTTTGATAGTGAAGAAGAAGCCATTGAACTGGCCAATGCCACACCGTATGGTCTGTCGGCTTCAGTATGGAGCAAAGATATCGATCGCCTTGAGCGTGCCAGCGCAAAAATTCGGGCCGGCATGATCTGGATCAATACCTGGTTTGCTCGTGATTTAAGAACTCCTTTTGGCGGGCAGAAGTCGTCTGGCATGGGCCGTGAAGGCGGCCGTTATAGTCTCGAATTTTTCTCTGAAGCAAAAACAATTTCGTACAAATACAAAATCTAAATATAAGCAGGCAAATAAATGGATCTCGGTATTCGCGGTAAAAAAGCACTGGTCACCGGCGCTTCAAAAGGCATCGGCCGGGCTGTAGTTCAAGCCCTCAGCGCCGAAGGTGTTGAGATCGTGGCTGCCAGCCGCGACCAGGGCAATCTAGAAGCACTGGCGGCAGGCCTCTGGCGCAAAAATACTCCGCTGCATATTTTTAGTTCTGACCTCAGTCAGGGCGAAAGTCGCAAAGCCTTAATCGACTATGTGGGCAAAACCGTAGGCGGCATCGACATTCTCGTGCACAATGTGGGCGGCCCCAAACCCAGTGACACTGCCAATACCAGCCATGATGACTGGCAGTCCGGCTTCGAACAACTCTTTCAATCGGTAGCCGAACTCAATGGTGCATTTGTGCCCGGCATGAAAGAGCGCGGCTTTGGCCGGGTGCTCTGCGTTACTTCGCTATCAGTGATGGAACCGATCGCCGGCCTGGCCATTTCCAATTCGCTAAGAGCGGCAGTCACTGCCATGCTCAAGAGTCTGGCCGACGAACTGGCTTCTAGCGGAGTGACCGTCAATTGCGTCGCTCCCGGCGCCATTGCCACCGACCGCCTGACTGATCTTATGACCGCGCGTGTGGCTAGAAGCGGCCAGAGCGAAGAAGAGTACACCCGCGAATATTTGAAGCACATTCCTTGTGGCCGCCTGGGCACTCCCGAAGAGTTCGCCGCGGTGGTGACTTTTCTCTCATCAATGCAGGCCGCCTACGTCACCGGCTCTACCATCTGCGTAGACGGCGGCAAACGCCGCTCTACCTATTAGTAGTATTATTGTCCACTGATATTTGTTCTAGTATTTGTTCCAGTAATTGTTCGAGGTGAATTGTGAAATTTCTAGTTCTCGGTGCCGGAAAAATGGGCTATGCAGTAGCTTACGATCTGATTCGCGGTGCCAAAGTTGAGAAAGTTGTGGTCGCTGATGCCAGCACCGAGAATCTCAAAGAGCTAGTCAAGCGATTGTCTGACGACAAAATTATTCCGGTAGAACTGGACGTCACTAATCACGACGAACTGGCGCAGTTGATGGGCGAAATTGACGTGGCGGTGAGCTGCATCACTTACAAACACAATTATGAACTGGCCAAGATTGCCCTGGCAACCAAGACTCACTTTATCGATCTTGGTGGCAATGAAGAAATTGTTGCCAAAGAATTTGCCCTTGATGAACTGGCAAAAGAACAGGGCGTCACCATTATTCCAGATCTGGGCCTGGCACCGGGTATGGTGTCATTGCTTGCCGTCAGCGCGGCGGAGAGTCTGGACGAAATTTACGATATTCGCTTGAGAGTGGGCGGTTTGCCTGCTAATCCTGATGAATGCTTCATGGATTACTGTCAGGTGTTTTCCATCGATGGTCTGATTAACGAATACAACGAAGATTGCACAGTTATTCGCGACGGCAAAATATTCTCTGTACCGTCGTTGTCCGACAACGAGTCAATTGAATTTCCTCGTCCCTTCGGCACCATGGAAGCGTTCAACACTTCAGGCGGCATTTCTACTTTGCCCCAGAGCTATCTCGGTCGGGTGCAGCATTTAGACTATAAAACCATTCGTTATCCCGGTCACTGCGACATTATGCACACGCTTAAAGATATGGGCATGATGTCGAAAGAACCTATGGAAACTGCCTCTGGTTCGCAAGTGCCCCGCGATTTGCTCTTTAAAATTCTGTCTGACAAATTGCCGAAAGACGAACCCGATGTCGTACTAGTGCGGGTGATGGTTTCGGGCTTGAAAAATAAAAAGCCTGTGCAGATCATCTGGGACTGCATCGACTATGCCGACCAGGCAGCCGGCCTTACTGCCATGATGCGCATGACCGCATTTCCCGCCTCAATTGTGGCTCAAATGATTGCTCGGGGCGATATTTCCGAGCGGGGAGTCTTGCGTCAGGAAACAACAGTGCCGACGAAGCTTTTCCTGGCTGAAATGGACGCCCGTGGCATTCAGATGCAAATGAGCGAAAGAGCGCCGGTTCACATTAAATAGGGCATATTTTGGTTGCCTGTGGCCATTGTGAAATAGCTTCCGCTATTTGACAGAGATTTTTGCGCATTTTTCTCTGTCTTTAATCTTTAATGGTGTCCAGCTTTTGAGTTACCAGTGTAGATACCTCTGTGGAGCTGTCCAACAGCTGAGTTTTCTCTGACGAGGATACATATAGAATGGCAGTTCAAGATAGAACAACGACAGTTGCCGATTACCAAAGCGATGCCAGCTATTCGGCAAGAGAGGCCCTGAGCCGTCAATTCGATAACAACATTGAACTACGCCGTCCGCAATACGAAGAGAAAAATCTTTCTAGAATCGAATGGGCTACTGACGTTAAAAGCGCACTGACTCGGGCCCAGGCCGAAGGCAAGCCCCTGGTAGTGGTTTTTCAAGAAGAGCGCTGCGGTTGGTGCAAGCTCTTTGGTAAAGAGCTGGAGAAGGCCAGCACTAATTCCATTGCCCAGGACGCCATATTCTTACGGGTCACACCTTCAAGCAATGCCGACGGCAAAAAGTTGGCCGAGCTTTGTAAGATTGAAGGTTATCCTTCGGTGTCGGTATTGACCGTCAATAAAGGCAGTATCTCGCCGGTCTTCAAGGTCTCTGGTTACCTGGAGAGCGACAAATTCGTCAGCAGCATGAAAAATGTGTTCGCCGAACTCGATAAAAAATCAAACGTTGTATAGAGTTCGTGTTTAACCTCCTATAATTACTCACGAGTAAATTTGGAGTGTTATGAACGTCGAATGCGATCTTGATAAAGTTTCAGCTTACGCAGACTCTCAGCGTGGCGAGTATGAAAACAATTTGAAAAAATTGGTTGATCTGGCCGGCGTCAGCATGGAGCCCGATCGCAAGAGCGAGATTTTAAAAACTGCTGCTATGGCTGTGCAGTTGTTGGAAAGTCACGGCGCCACAGCCAAAGTAGTAGAAACAGCCGGCTATCCGGTTGTGATTGGCGAGTTTCACAGCGGCAGCGAAAACCCGACGGTGACGGTCTATAACCACCTCGATGTGCAACCGGCCGACGGCGCCGAGTGGCAATCACCTCCTTTTGAAATGAAAATTGTGGGCGACACTTATCTTGGTCGCGGCACCACTGATGATAAAGGGCCCGCACTGGCAGTGTTGTATGCCGCTGCCTACGCTCATAAGAACGGCCTGCCAATCAATGTCAAATTTATCTGGGAGCTGGAAGAAGAAATCGGCAGCCCTTCCTTTGCCCAGTTTTTATTAGACAACGAAAGTGCACTTAAAACTAATTCTGTAGTCATATCAGACACCATCTGGGTTTCCCGCGAACGTCCGGCAATTCCATATGGCTTGCGCGGCCTGCAAGGTTGTTTATTCAAACTGAAAACAGGTGCCAAAGATGTGCACTCGGGCCTCACCGGTGGCCTGGCGCGCAACCCCATCGCCGAGCTCTGCGACCTGATTGCCGCTTGCTTTGATGCCAAAAGTGGTGAAGTGAAAATACCGGGATTTTACGACGATGTTCGCGCTATCAATGAAGCCGAATTGAACAACTTCGTTGCCTCTGGTTTTGACGTCGGCAGTTTCAAGAAAGCTCATGAACTTCTGTCTACGCGCACAGAAGACGCTCGTGACGCCAGTGCCAGAATATGGGCCCGCCCCACATTCGAAGTGCATGGTATCACAGGCGGTTACAGCGGCCCTGGTGTAAAGACTATCGTTCCCCACCAGGCCGAAGCCAAAATCAGCATGCGTCTTGTACCTGATCAAGATCCGGATAAGATCATTGCCGCTTTAGAGAAGTTCGTTAAAGCCCATAACAAAGATGTGGAGATTGTTAAAGAAGGAACTCTCAAGCCGTTCTTAGGTGAATTCACCGGGCCTTATGCCGAAGCTGCCAGTGCGGCCATGAAGACTGCCTTCAAAGCCGATGCTGCTTTCACTCGCGAAGGTGGCTCCATTGGTGCGGTGGTGAGCATGCAAGAAACGCTCAAAGTGCCGATTGTATTTCTCGGTTTGTCACTGCCTGAGCACGGCTATCATGCCATCAACGAAAACTTTGATTGGCAGCAGGCCCGAGGCGGCATCATTATGTTTATCGATTATTTTGCCCGGCTGGCAAAAATTAAGTAGGCAATTAAGTCAATTGCTTCTTATCGATTTTTCCTGCCGATGTGCGCGGCAATGGGTGAGTGCTGGTATAAAACTCCCACTCCATCGGGCGCAACTCCCGCTTTAGATGCTCGGCACAATAATCGCGCATGGTCTTGATCAGGCCCTGACGAATAGTTTTTTTCGCTTCGTCATCACCTCCTGCAATGGCTTTGTCGAGCGCTTCAGATTGCTCGCCGTCGATGACAATGTGAGCTTTGACTATTTGACCGAGCTTGCTGTGCGGTACTCCAATGACGGCTACTTCTTTGACGATGCCTTGCGCGCGCAGTACGTCTTCCACTTCTGCCGGAAATACTTTGTTGCCAGCCACAATAATTAGTTCTTTGGCCCGACCGGAAATATAGAGATATTGACCTTTGACGTAGCCGATATCGCCTGTGTGATAGCCGCCGTCGTAAATAACTTGTTTGGTGGCTTCTTCCTGACCGACATAACCGAGCATCAAAGTATCGCCGCAGATAATTATCTCTCCGGGCTCGCCTTCAGGCATTTCTTTGCCCTCGCTGCCCATAATTTTCACTGTCACCGACGGTACCAGTTTGCCTACAGATTGATCGGGCCCTTCGAGATTGACGGCGATGATTTTTGATTCGGTCGATCCATAACCATTATTGAGGCGCTTGTCGAAGACTTTGTGAAATTCTTCGGCAAGTGAAATCGGCAACGGAGCGCCGCCACAAAGCAACACTTGCGAATTTTCCAGATTGATAGTGCCGGGAGGCAAGGTGACAAAGGCACCATATATAGTGGGCACTCCTACTAAAACTTCCGGGTTGAATTTATTGTTGGCTGCAATAATCCCTTCTATGGTCATTTCAGAAAATATGACGGTGCTGCCATAAACCAGGCCAATTATTAGTACTTCCAGACCGAGCACGTGGGAGATCGGCACGGGCAAAAGTGCTTTCAATTCTTTATTGAAATTAGCCATTTCGCCCAGTTCAAGCAAATTTCTCAGCAAACTTTCTAAATCATGCAGCGCACCTTTTGGTGTGCCGGTGGTGCCCGAGGTCAAAATTAAAACCGCCGGTGCCTTTAAGTTTTCAAAATCAGTACTGTTGCCGTTTTCACGCTTGGTTTCTGTCTGACTATGAATTTCGCTCAAGTCACAAAGGGCACCCTTAGTTTCCTTCAGTGCAGCCTCGAGGGCGGCAAAGTCTTTGATTAATGGTTTGAAGACAAGCACAGCTTTAGCGGCAATGGCCGGCGATACCGCCACATTGGCCAGTTCTTTTTCGGTCAGGCGAAAATCTATTGGCACAGCCACTGCCCCAAGGCGCAGGGTTGCCAGTATGGTTGCGGCCAGCTCAGGAGAGTTGGGCGAGGTCATGATTACCTTGTCGCCGGCCTTGACGCCAAGACCTGCCAGCAAGCTCTCGGCCTTGCCGATAAGCTCTTCGAGCTCGCGGTGGCTTATTTCTCTGACCTTGCCGCCGGGCAAAACGTGTATCAGAGCTGCTCTGCCGCAGCCCTCAAAACCGCCTTCAGCCGAAGCCGGTCTTAAAATGAGGTCTAGCTTTGCCTGTGCGTTAAATGTAGCCTGCATGATATGCCTCTTAAACTTGAGCCTTCGATTTTACTTTCTATTCTTACAAATTTGATCTTCTTTCCATTCTTCTGTCCGACAGCTATAAAATTGATTGGTAGCATTCTTCTATCTATTTAGATTAGATTTCACAGGAAACATTCGTGAGCGACTTCTTAACTACCTGGCCCGAACTTGATTATCATGCCCTCTATGCGGTGCCGGTGGGCGGCCAGGGTGAACTGGGGCAGGTGATGTGGCTCTTCATTTACCAGGGTGAAATCATTGTGGTAGACGCCGGTGCCGGTTATCCGGCTCGCGAATTGCCTGGTGTCGACCTGCTTTTGCCTAATTCTGCTTTTCTGGAAGCTAATCAAGACAAAATTAGCGCCCTTTTGCTCACAAATGGCCACGAAGAGCATGCCGGCGCCCTTACTTATCTAACTCATCATGTCAACTTCCCTCGCATTCTCGCTCCCCGTTTTGTGGCTGAGCTAATCAAGCAAAATGTCTATGACCTCTACAGCTCCAACGATTCTAATGACAGTGCATCGGTGCGGCCAGTTCCCATTATGGAAGTGGTCGAGGCTAAAAAAAGTTATCAGGTAGGGCCTTTTGAGGTGGAATGGATTGTCAGTAACAATGCCATTGCCGACGCCTGTGCTTTGCGCATCAGCTGTGAAGCCGGCACCATTATTTACACCTCGAGCTTTAAATTCGATCAGACTCCTGTGGATAACACCCTGCTTGATGTTGGCAGGCTTGCCACCATCGGTGATGAAGGGGTGACACTCTTAATTTCAGATTCGGCTAATGTTGAAGCAGGCGGCTACACTTTGTCTGAAAAAGTGGTGGCACAAGCAATGGAAGAAATTATAGGCGAAGCCAGTGGCCGGGTGATTGTGGTGATGCCCGGTACCAATACTCATCGCTTGCAAATTTTGTTTGATGTGGCAGCTAAAACCGATCGCAAAGTGATTTTGCTTGGCGACACTTTCCACAAAATCGCAGTTAGTGCCACGATCACTGGCAACTTGATGTTTGATCGCGCCATTGAAGGTTCAATTAATGGCCTGGCCAATATGAAAAATGACGAAGTACTCGTCATTGCCAGCACCACAGAGTCAGACCCCATTAATGTTTTAGACGACATCGCTTATGACCGGCATCCTACTATTACCGTTAAAGAAGGTGACACGATCATTTTCTCCAGCGATGTATTGCCCGGTCGGGCCAGGCACATGGCCCACATTCTTGATGAGTTGCTTTTGAAAAATGTCAAAGTGCTCTGGGGCCAGAAACCAGGCGTGCACGTCTCTAAGCACGCTTCAAAAGAAGAATTGAAACTGATGCTCTCGATTACCAAGCCGCGCTATTTCGCCCCAGCTATAGGCGAAGGTCGGCATATAACTCAGCACGGTGAAATTGCCGGAGCTTTTGGTTTAGATGAGAGCGCCATTTTTATTCTTACTAATGGCGATATGCTTGAAATTAGCCGTGGCATTGGTTCTATTGCTGGTTCAATCGCTTTCCAGCCTGTCTTATTTAATCGTGAGCAGGGCGAGCGCGTCACTACAGCTTCAGTCAACGAAAGACGAATTCTCAGTTTAGAAGGCGTGGTCACCATTGGTTTGACTGTCACCGCCGGCGGTGAAATTGTCACCGGTCCAACGGTAGAAGTTGGTGCCTCAGGCTTCTTGCGCTCTAGTGAATGGGCCGGTATGCAGCAGGAGCTCGACGGCATTATAAGAGAAGCGGTGGCACGCACAAAGCCTAATGCCAAAAGCGATGACGTTACGGTGGCTTTGCGCTCCAGCGTACGAGAAGCTGTGATTAAAGCCTTGAGATCGAGGCTGTCGGCCAAGCCTATAGTGCAGGTGCTGGTGCATCAGGTTAATGCGGTTTAGGTCTTACTTAATAGCCGCCCTGAATACAAAGAGCATTGGCGTCGGTTAAATTAAGGGCGATATTTTCACCGCTATTTACTTTGATGCGCTCTTGCCAGTAGTACAGCAGACCAGGCACCTTGTGCTTGCCTGTGATGTACCATTCGCCAGGCGGAAGGGCAATGGTGCCTTCTACTACTCTGCCTTTATTAGCCAGCCTGACAGGCAACTTGATTGGTTCGCGATTAAGCCTGATAGCTTCGCTTTCTTCATCTTTATGGTTGTCTTCATACTCCACCAGCATAGCTTCATAGCGCTTGCGGCGTCCCTCTTCAATGCGGTTGATGCGTTCGCATTCAGGCCTTATATATTTGGTCATTTCTTCAGCAAAGCGGTAAACGCCCACCACAAATTTAGGCTCGCTCAGACCGGAACGTTTTAAAGCATTGCGATATGCATATTGCCAGCGCCAGCCCTGTTCCGGATAAGCCCTGGTGAGAGATTGCCTGTTGGCATAGCCGGTTTGAATTAAGCGCATGCGCAAGTCTTTCAGGTCTTCTTCGGGCAGTGGCGCAAGTGGTATCAAAATTTTCGGCGGTTTCGTGACATAAGGATAAACAGCCCATGCCTCGGTGCATTTATCCATTTGCGGCACGGCAATGCGCACATGTACGACTGACTTGGCCGGTGGCGCATCGTCGGCTGGGGGCAGGGCAGGGGCATCTTCTTTTTCGCTTGCCTGGCCGCTTTGCACTTGTTTGCTGCTATTGCTGGCACTGCCGGCAGTATCACTGCTTTGTGCACCGGAGGCGCTGGTTGCTGAAATCAGAATGGCCAGAGGAAAAGCGGCGCAGCTAATCAGCTGTTTAAATTCAGTTGATACCATTGAGTGCCAGATCCTGTAATCCCTAGTCGAGTGGTTTGTAGTCTTTAGGCAAGCCAAAGTTATACATGCGGTCGAAGGCGTCTTTGAGCCCGTCTTCACCACGCTTCGGACGCGAGCCGGCGATAATTTCTACCAGGCGCTTCCAGGTAATGTGTTGGAAGGCGGTGATGTCTTCTGATGTATTGCGATCGCGTTCGCTTTCCATAATTTTCAAAACGCGATCTGAAGGCAATTTTTCAAAGGCGTCAACGCAGCGAATATCGAAGTGATTGTCGCGACCGGCATCGAGAATTTCAGTTACTTTTTCAATGGGCATGCGGTTTCTGTAATGCCTGACTGAAGTCAACGCATCGAACACATCGGCCACGGCAATGATGCGCGATAAAAATGGAATCTCTTCGCCTTTTAAGCCGCGATAATATCCGGTGCCATCTAGTTTTTCATGGTGGCATGAAGCGACAAAGGGCACTGCGCCAAGTCTTTTAGTGAACGGCAAATTATTGAGCAAGTCAAAAGTAATGCTGGCATGCTTTTGCACGGTGGCATATTCATCTGGTGTGAGACGACCGTTTTTCCAAAGAATATCTTCCGGTACACCAATTTTGCCATAGTCGTGCATCATGGCCGAATAGCGCAGCACGTCTAAATCTTCGGCGATAACATCAAGGCCGCTGCCGATAAGCAAACTATAATTGGTTACTCTTACCGAGTGACCTGCTGTGAGCGGATCGCGTTTGTCGATTGTTTGCGCCAACACTTCTAAAGTCTTGTCCACAAAACTTTCAATTTCAGCGTAAGCCTGGGCTTGCTCAATCAAACCTGAGGCAACTGCAGTCAGGGCTTCAAGCCAGTCTTCGTCTTCAGAAGTAAATGGTCCGGCCAGTTTGTTCAGCACCTGGAATACGCCAATCACGCTGCCTTCGCGGTTACGCATGGGCACGCAAAGTACACTGCGGGTTTTGTAACCGGTGTGTTTGTCTACGGCAGGGTCAAATCTTTCATCTTGATAGGCGTCGGGAATATTGATAATTTTGCCGGAACGAGCGCAGTGGCTGACGATGGCCGTGCCCGACATGGGAATGCGAATGGTGCGGGCGCCCACAAGGCCCTGTGCCACTTGAGTCCAGAGTTCGCTTTTCTCCTGGTCTAAAACAAAAACGCTGCAACGATCGCATTTAAGCATGTTTTGCGTTTCGCGCGTAATGGTCTCGAGTAAGGCATCGAGCTTGCGCTCTGTCGCCATTGATTTGACCACGCGGTACAAACCAGATAAAGGACGCAAGCGTTCCAGTTCTTCTTGCAGGCGCAGCGATTTAATTTCCCGTTCAATTAAAACGATTTCGCGCTGGTGCAGTTCACTTTCAATGTCGCGCAAATCGGTCTGACTAAAATTGGATTGACCCGGGGCTTTTTGAGGCGTGTCTTGCTCTTTTGGCGATTCGTGCTCGTGGCCGGCATGAGATTCGTTAGCAGACGTTCCTTTTGCCTGCGTTCCTTTCGCCTGCGTGCCTTTAGCCTGCGGTCCTTTTGCCATTTTGTTAGCCTCTTGGTCTCACTAACTCTTATACCCAATCTAATATACTGAACTGGCCTACTGGTCTGATAGACAGCTACTGGTCTTGATGTTGAAGACTCTTGGGATAGGCAGGAGCTTCCAGACGGCGCCAAATTAATAACCAGGCTTTGCCGATTACCCGTTTTTGATCAAGAAAGCCCCATACGTGGCCATCTTCAGAATTATTGCGATTGTCGCCCATCATAAACAAGCAGTGGGCGGGCACAATGATTGGCTCGTTCACCTGTTTGTCGGTGCAGGGGCGAATGAAATTGTTTTTGGAGTTGCGGCCTTTGATGTCGCCCATGACGGTCAAGCTGTAGGCCGGCACTTCTTTAATGTATGCCGATTCATCCAGCAATTGTCCATTAACGTAGACGCCCTGGCCGGCCACTACGCGAATCATGTCGCCTTCCAACCCGATTACCCGTTTAATAAAAGCGGCATCATTGGGGAAAAATGGCAAACCAGTGAGGCGCCCCAGCCAGTGCAAAGGATCATTGGAGAGCTCTTCGCCGTCCATTTCAATGGCCGGTGGATAGAAAACTAGAATATCGCCCCGTTCTATGGGTTTAGCCATGTGGCCGGAAATCTTTTCTACAATCAAACGATCATTGATTTGCAGAGTAGGCTCCATTGAACTGGATGGAATGTAACGCGCTTCGGCAATGCCCCAGCGAATGCCAATAAGCAAAATCAAAGTGACGACGATCAGCTCGAGAGCCTCTTTGACGAAGCCGTTCATAAATCCTTTAGGGGAATTATCTGGAGCGGTGTTCTCAGTTTGTTGCGGTGCTGATGTGGTCACAGGCAAAATGTCTTTCCCAATTTATCCAAAAAAACTCCAAATTATTTAGAGATTATACAGTCAAAACCTTTTTTTTGACGGCCTTGGCCGACAGCGTGGCCTCTACGGCCTCGACAAAGGTATTCAGTTCTTCAACCGTATTCATCTCAGTCACGGCAATGAGAATAGAGTGACTCAATTGCGGATAGTTTGTGGATAATTTGATGCCGCCCAGGATGCCCTGCGACTTCAATTGATTCAATACTTCAGCCACTGGGGCCGATTGCGGCAAAGTCAGGGCAAATTCATTGAAGAAAGGTTCGTCTTTGAATGTCAGGCTGACGCCTTCGATTTGCACGAGTTTGTCGGCCAGATAGTGGGCCCGTTGCAAACTGATGTCGGCCAGTTCGCGCAATCCTTGAGGGCCCATGCAAGTAAGATAAACCAGCATGGCCAGCGCATTTAAAGCCTGGTTGGTACAGATGTTTGATGTCGCTTTAGCGCGTCTGATGTGTTGTTCGCGCGTTTGCAGAGTTAGTGTAAAGGCTCTCTGGCCTCGGTTATCCACGGTCATGCCGGCCAGACGTCCAGGCAACTGACGAATAAATTCTTTGCGGCAAGCCATGTATCCGGCTGATGGACCGCCGAAGCTGAGAAAATTGCCGCAGCTCTGAGCGTCACCAACTACGATATCAGCTCCCAAGTCGCCAGGTGCTTTGAGAAGTCCAAGGCTTATGGGATCGCTTATGACAACAAGTAATGCGCCTTGAGCGTGCACCGACTGAGCCAGAGTTTCAAGGGCTTCGACGCAACCGAAGAAATTTGGATATTGCACGACAAAACAAGCGACATCACTGTCTAAAAGTGTTTCTAAATCGCTGCCCGGGCCGCTGGAGACACCATTGTCATTTTTGACGATCACGGTTTCGATAGCGCACGAATTAGCGTAGGTTTCAGTCACCATGCGATGTTCAGGATTGACGCTGGCAGCAATCAAAACCTTTTTGCGCTCGGTCAAACGCACTGCCATCATGGCGGCTTCGGCGCAGGCCGTTGGTCCGTCGTACATTGAGGCGTTGGCGACGTCCATGCCGGTAATCAAACAAATAGCGGTCTGAAACTCATAAATGGCTTGCAGACTGCCTTGCGATACTTCCGGTTGGTAGGGCGTATAAGCAGTGGCAAATTCAGAACGGGAAATTATGGCAGGCACCACTGCTGGTACGAAGCGTCTGTATGAACCGCCGCCGAGAAAAGAAATTTGCTGACTGGCCGGCTTGTTTTTGGCCGCCAATTTTTGCAGATAGCCTGATAATTCCAGCTCAGAGAGCCCTTCGGCAATTTCTAGAGGCTTGGCGCGCACACTGGCTGGAATGTGGCTAATCAGCTCTTCGAAAGTTTTGACGCCGATGGATTTGAGCATCTCCGCCCGTTCAGCCTCTGTGTTAGGCAGATAAGGAAAATGCAGCTCTTGATCGTCAATGTTGTTGATTGTGGTCATTTTCGTCATTGTGTTATCTTCAAAAACCGGAAGCTATTACTGGTGATTCCATATAAGTGTAGCCATTTGCACCCGGGTTTTGTACTGTTTATGCAAAGCTAGGGCGGCGCGGGCGATAATAAAAAACACATTCAAATAATTGCTGGCGAGAATTTAAATGGCCGTGAAAATAATTGTTGGTCTTGGAAATCCCGGCGCTCGCTATGAGCAGACCAGACACAATGTAGGCTTTCGTCTGGTAGATCTTCTTGCTGTCAGGCTGACTCAAGGTCTTCAGGGAGCAGACGGCAAAGCCGATTTTCGCCAGTCGAGTTCGATGCAGTGCGAGTATGCGCGTTTGAAAGTGGCCGACCACGACATTGTCATTGTCAAGCCGCTTACATATATGAACTTGTCGGGCCAGTCGGTGCAGAAAGTTTTGCACTGGTACAAAGTCAAGGCTGAATCAGGTTCTTTGCTTGTGGCTCATGATGACGTCTCGCTCGATACCGGCCGCCTGCGCTTTCAGAAAGGCGGCGGAGCTGGCGGTCAGCACGGTGTTGAATCGATTATCGAATGTCTGTCGGGCAACAAACAATTTGATCGCTTGAAGATTGGTGTTGGACCAGATCCCGGTGGTGCCACCAGGGGGGATTATGTGCTCGCCACAGTGCCGCTTGAGGAAAGAGAAATACTGGAGAAAATTTTGTCCAGCTCTGCCGACGCACTTAAATTTTGGCTCACAAACGATATTGACAAATGCGCTAACAGGTTCAATGCCATCGACCTGTCAACGAAGGTCGAAGAGAAAAAAACCGTTTGAAAATGAATTTCCGCTAAAGCGCATATCTACTGGATTCTCATTGGCTGCCTTGCGTATGGTTTCTGTCTATTAGTGTCAGTTACGCTTTGTATCAAAGACAAAGTCAATGTAGGGATAGCCCTCTAACGCTGAAATAATTCTTGAATGAAAACTCATGGTTTTGCAGAGGGATTGAGGCGATGTCAGTAGCCTAGAATCACACATGAGTCAAGGCAAGGAGCCTTTGAAGGGGTACCGCTAAGTGTCTATCAACAATTTGGCACAAACAAGTTTGCTGGAAAGATTTCTCAGCGCCAGGGAAGGCAGCGCCAGTCGCAACTTCTTCCTTTCGGCGCTCTGGTGGTCGCTGTGGGGAATGGGCGCCGGCATGCTTGCCGGAACCGAATTTTCTATGCCCGACCTCATTCGTGGCGTGCCGCAGTTATCAATGCCGCACTTAAGAATGTGGCACGTTAACGCTGTGGCCATTGGTTGGCTGTCGATGGGCTATGTCGGTTCAATGTTCCACATGGTGCCTACGCTCTGCAAAACAAAGCTCTACAGCGAACGACTGGGCAACTTTACGATGTGGGCCTGGAATATCCTCATGATTGGGGCGTTCTGCACACTTTTGAATGGCAACACTGAAGGTCGAGAATATGCCGAATTAGGCGCCATTCTCGACGTTATTGTTGTTATCGGTCTGGTATCGGTTGCTTTCAATCTTTATATGACCATCGTGCAGCGTAAAGTGAAAAAGCTCTACGTCTCGCTCTGGTATTTCCTCGGCTCGCTTTTCTGGTTCCCGCTGGTTTACGTCATCGGTCAGCGTACTTTCGTCGCCTTGCCTGGTTTGAACGATGCCATTATCGGTTGGTTCTACGGCCACAACATTCTTGGCATGTGGTTCACCACTGTTGGTGTCGGCATGATGTATTTCCTCATTCCGCGTTTTACCAAAGCTCCTCTATATAGTCACGGTTTGTCGATGTTGGGCTTCTGGGGCATTGCTCTGTTTTATGCACCAACCGGCACTCACCACATTTTGCAATCACCTGTGCCTGAGTGGCTCAAGGCCATCGCCGTTATTTCGTCTATTTTCTTACTGGTGCCGGTTCTCACCGTCCTGACCAATTTCTTTATGACCATGCGCGGAAAATGGGGACAGGTGGCAACTGATTTGCCGCTGCGTTTTGCCGTTACTTCTTGCATGTTCTATCTGGTTACTTGTACTCAAGGCCCATTCCAGGCTACTCGCTGGATTAACTGGTATATCCACTTTACTCAGTGGGTAGTAGGCCACGCTCACTTAGCGCTGCTTGGTACATTCTCATTCATTCTCACATCGTCACTTTATTACTGTATGCCGCGTTTGACTGGCCGCGAATGGCACAGTCAGGGGTTGATTAGAGCGCACTACTGGCTCAAATTCTTAGGCTTCTTATTGATGATGACTTCACTGACCACAGCGGGTCTCGTGCAAGCAGCCGGTTGGGCCCTGGGTTATCCAGTGGACCAGTGGGGCCTTGCCTTGCAGCCGTACTGGTTCTTGCGGGCAATCAGTGGATTTATGATCGTCACCGGTCAATGTTTGTTTGCATACAACACATTTAAGACGCTCTATACACCCAGAGCTACAGCCGGTGCGACAGTTGCGGCTCGGGAGGTCAAAGTCTAATGTACGGTTATCGACTTGGTGCAATCGGCATTGTCACCACGTTCTTCATCATTATTTTCTCCACGGTGCTCATGCCAATGGTGCTTTTCAATCCGAAAGCATCGGGACGCGGCAACGACTACAAAGTAATTCCACTGTCAATTGGTGACGCCGCTCGCGGTCGTCAGATTTATGTACGTGAAGGTTGCTTCTATTGCCATACGCAATTTACTCGTATTCAAGATCGAGGCTACGGGCCACTTGTAAAAGAAGGCGACTATGTCTACGAAACGCCGCACCAACTAGGTACGGCGCGTACAGGTCCTGACCTTACCAATGAAGGCGGTCGTTTCCCGTCGCAATGGCAAAAAGCTCACTTGATTCAACCGCGGGCAGTGAAGCCCGGCTCAATTATGCCAAGCTTCAGCTATCTGTCGGAGCACGACATGAATGACCTGGTGCAATATATCCAGACTCTTGGTAATAAGCGCACTGTCACTGCCTTCGTTACTCCGCCTGATGAATATTTACCAACTACTCCGCGGGGTCGCGAACTGGCTGCTCGCAAAAACGTTGACACCAAAGCTGATGCCAGTGCCAACGCCGGCCGTGGTATCTACACCCAAAACTGCGCTGCCTGTCATGGTCTTGAAGGTAGAGGGAATGGACCAAACGCCATCACTCTGGAGAAAAAACCACCGAACCTGACTCGCGATTACTACAAACAATATCCTGATGAACAATGGTTCTACCGCATTTCTGAAGGGGTAACCGGTACGAGAATGCCGCGTTTCCAATCAATATTGTCTGAAGAGCAAAGATGGTATCTGGTGGCTTACTTGAAGACTCTGCCTAAAGAGCACGAAGAGACCATCGACAAGCTCGACCAGCTCAATGAAGTTGAACCGACTCATCTTCCAGTCTTGACGAAACAGGTCTACGAGCCGCACCACGGTAAAGAGTAAAGGGATAAGGAGAGAACTAAACTATGTGTCCAAATTGTGTTCTCAATGGAGCCAGCCTCAGTTCTGGCCTATGGATTGCATTCGGCATTTGTGGACTCTTCTTTGCTATTGCTGTAGTCGGCGTTCTCTGGGCATTTCGCAATGGCGAATTTGAAGATCTCGAATCAGTCAAATTCGACATGCTCGACGATAGCGAAGAGCTGGTGCTCGGTAGCAAGGCTAAAGCCGCGGTAGAAAAACTTCGAACTCAAGGCTAAACAAGGTAAAAAGGGATAGGGAAAATGGCTGAAGAAGTCAAAAAAATAGTTACTCCAAATACTCCGGTTGATGATGATCACTACGAAGTGGTCTCTGAATATCGCATCGGTGAAGGTGCCCCGCCACCTTTCCTGGTGGTTTGCTTCATCCTTATCTTTGTCTATGCAGCGGTGTCCTGGATTCCCTTCTTTGGTTATTAGAGGAAGATGTCACTTAGTAAGCCCAAATTGGTTTTAAGTAACCATAAAAATCTCTCTCCGGTCGCTTCACTGCTGCTGGCACTGTCTACCTGCCTGGTGGTGGTCGGCCTTTCGGCCTGTACCAACAGCAAGGTCACTTTACCCGCCGCCGACGATGGTCTGGTGGGTACGAAAGTTACCATGGGCGACAGGGAGCCAATCTGGCCCAATGACGACCCTTCCATTCCTGATGGCAAAGGCGTTTACGAAGCCCAAAATTGCGCCAGCTGTCACGGAGCCGATGGTAAACCGGTAGCCGGGATGGCCACGGTAGATTTCTCCAGTCAGGAATGGGGCAGAAAACAGAAGCCTGTTGAGCAGTACGATTTCATTACATTCGGTAAAGAAAGCGACACAACAAAAAGCGGCCATGAGCACGTTACCGTGCAGTTAAAATTGCGTCCGCCGCAAATTTGGAACATGGTTTTCTATCTGCGCAGCCTCTCTACCCCGCCTCTGACAGATACTGAAATATCAGACATACTACCGGTCTTCGGCGGTAACTGTGCAGTTTGTCACGGTACAAAAGGTTATGGCAACGGCCCTTTGATGAAAGGCAATATCCTTGAACCAGCTCCAGCAAACTTCCAGAGCTTCCCTCGCTTTTACGATCGTACCGATGATGTTTTGTGGGATCACATCGCCAACGGTATAAAGTGGGAAGGGATGCCAAATTTCCTTGGCAAAAAGGACAAAGCTAAAAATATTACCTTTGACGAACCGTATATATGGAGGCTCGTAGGCTTCGTTCGTCACTTCCACGAAAGCAACAAGACCGAAGACGCCACTCGTGCTCTTCATGCCCAAGAAGACAAAGAAGAGAAAGAGAAGAAAGACGATACGTCTAATTCACCTAAAACTCAGCCTTAGCCCATTCAGATCAGGATAAAGACAATGACAGACGGAGTCAGAAGAAGGGTCATCTTAAAAACGGTAGCAGCACTGCCGTTGGCCGCCACGTTCGGACTGTTGATATCACCGTTTCTCAGGTATCTCAGACCGACATTAAAACCGCTGGATATTCTCGGTGAGTCCGACCAGCCCTTGGCCGAACCGCCGATCCCGACCTATACCGACAAAGATTTTCCCGATCCATGGACTTGTCTGCCTTTCATGTTCAATCAGAAGTACGTCGAGTACAACCCTGAGGGAGCTGAAATCCGCAAGATTCCTGGTTACATCGTTAAATTGCCCAACGGTGATGTGGTGGCCTACAGCCGCATCTGTCCGCACCTTGGCTGCATCTTCAATTTCGTCAAAGATCCTGATGAATGCGCTAAAGGTTATAACTTCAAACCAGCCGGTCCAGTATTTGCCTGCCCCTGCCACTTGAGCGTCTACGACATTGCTCAAGCCGGTAAAGTGGTGAGCGGTCCTGCACCACGTCCACCGCGGAAATTTGAAGTTAAAAGAGTAGGCGCAACGTATCAGGTGGTTGCTTTGGAGGCCGGGTCAATTGCCTAGTTCAGTACAAGATAAAAGCATTGCAAGTACGCTCACTGCTGCTGGTGACTGGGTAAAAACCCGCATCAACAACATCGACATTTTCGATGAGCATCACCAGGTCGAGGCGCGAACCAACCCTTTTTATGCACTAGGGCCGATTTTCTATCTGGTCTGGTTCATAGTGATGGCCACTGGTCTGATTTTGATCATGTGGTACGTACCGACCAAATCAGCTGCATTCGATTCTATTCTCAATATTCAAAACGGCATTCCCATCGGTGGGTTGATGCGAGGCATGCACAAGTATGGTGCCGACGCCATGATCATCGCTGCCACCATGCGTCTCTATCGCATGTTTATCAATGCCGATTACAAACCATCGAAAGAATTCAATATCGCCATCGCTCTGGTGACACTGCTTTTAGCCATGTATTCAGGACTGTCTGGATACCTTCTGATCTGGAATCAGCGCGCATTCTGGGCGACGAAAGTGTTCGCTACTTTCCCGACTTACATGGATCAATTCGTCGTCATGGGCGACTTCTATCAGCCCCTTTATAAATCACTGCACCTTGGTTGGAATACAGCCGAGGTCTTGCTTGGTGGTGGTGCTGCTATTACTCAGAACACCATGACGAGATTCTTCTCGTTGCACCTGGCCTTTTCATTGATACCACTTATTTTTGTGGAAATCTACTTCTTCCACAATGCTTATGTGCGGGTGCCTTTGAACTGGACTAAACGTTCGATTTTGATTTTGATGATTGCTTTTGTGGCAATCGCTCTTCCTGCAGCGCAGGGCTCCCGGTCTGATCCGGATGTCACTCCCTTGCCGATTCTTTCTGACTGGTATTTCCTTGGCTTGTATCAGATGTACAAATATCTGGAGCCGGTGGTGGCAACCTATATCACCATGGTTATTCCGGTATCGGTTATTGCCCTGCCGTTCTTAGACTCGGCCATTACCGGTCACGAAAAGAACATCATGAAGCGGCCGTTTATTCTCATGCTCACATTTATGGGAGCCGCTTGCTGGATTGTTTTCTCGTATCTGATTATCATCAACATTGCCGATATTCACTACGATCCGCCCTTCTGGCGCTCCTTCCTATACGGTACTATCGACATCGGTATTATCTGGCAGGCAGTGCTGATGCTGACAAACAAAAATATGCAGGAAAAAGCCAAAGGCTTTATGCCCGCCATGATTATGTTTGCCATTTGCGCCATTCAGACCTTTGTAGGCTACACCTACTACTACATGGCTCTCACTGAAATCTTCATTGACCCTATTGGTCACGCTGCTCTATACGGCATTGCTCGACCCACCATGGGCGATACCGCAAAGAAAGTAGAAGCGATTGTGCGCAAATTGCACACAACCAAAAACGTAGGCGTGCCTTTGAATAACGAGTACTGGAACTATCACGTTACTCTTGATCCGGGCTATATCAAAGTGTTGGGTGAGCCGGCTGAGAAAGCCGATCTGGAAGAACTGGCGAGACTCTGTCAAACCAAAGGACCTCTGGATATCATTGCTCATTTCATCCCGACATTTGAAACACCAGCGGGTCCAAATGGAGCCTTCAACGCCGTCAAATTTACCGATCCTGTTAAAGGGCCTCACCCTGAATACATCAGCATGATTGACTTCATGGTCAACAACCGCTGGACCTGGGACTATTGCACCCTGGTGGACAGACTGACACCTGGTCTGGTTAAAGGCGGCTATCCGCTCACCGTGCCTTCTGTCGACTGGTGGTGGATGATCGGTGGACCGCTCGCTGGCGTAGCTTCGTTGCTCGCTGGTCTGCAAGCCAATCTTGTGAAAAAGAGTCTGGCGCAATCTCCTAAACCTGCAGCCCCGGTGGCAGCAGCTTAGGTGTCTGAGCAAAATCAAAGCAATGGAGAAAACCAGCCTGAAGTGAGAAGCGTCGCCAAAATTAAAAGCCATAATGGCGGGTCTGAACAAGATCCCGGCGCTTCCCATGCTTCTTCTGGCTCTGCACGACCGACTTTTAAAATCAAACTGGCTTTGAAGCTTGTTGCTTTTATTTTTTCAGTAATTACGCTTTCATGGTTTTTTGAAGGCACAAGACAAATTCAAAATGGTCTGTCACTGTCGGCGGTGGCATACGTTTTAGCCGGTAGTGTGCTCACTGTGGCACTTATTGGTGTACAAGCCTTCTTTATCTATGCTGAAGAAAAATCGAAAAATGACGGCACTCGCAAAATTCCGCTTTTCGACAAAATTTATTACAAGTTAGCAGGCGTGAACAAAGGCGATGGTAAAAAACCATCGGATCTTGAGGGAAAGAACTGACAGTGGATAAGACAATTGACATTGTTTTGGTAGTGGTAGCAGCAGTTGTTTGCCTGGCGTTCACAGGGCTTATGCCCTGGGCTGAGCTTGGTATGAATGGTGCTTACGACAACTGGCCGCTCTGGCTCAGATGGGCAAATGAAAATTTGTTTTTGCCTTTGCCTAACTATAATCAAGTAGCAGGTATGGGCGCATCCTGGACAGAATATTTGAAAAAATCAGGAGCTGAATCACGTTATGGTGATTATGCCTATTCGCTGGTGATGGGTGTAGCAATGGTTGCAGCAGCCATCGGTATTGCCGCTATCGGCCGCGAAGAAGCCGAAGAAAAAACTATTCTACCGGTTAAGAAATAAGCCAATTAAGTAAGTTGAACGGGAGTTCCGCATCATGTACACGTCGATACCTAAAGGCCTGACCGACTTTGCGCTGGCGATTGAGAAGGGCACTAATGCTGTCATCAGCAATAGATACAACCCTTTTTATTATCACGGTGCTTTGCCTCAGTTCTACCTGTGGGTTTTATTCCTCTCAGGTCTTCTGCTTTTCGCTTATTACATTCCTACCATTGATAACGCTTATTTTTCCGCCAACTTAGTCAATGCCTGGACATCGGTCGATTACATCACCGATAAATTGCCTATGGGAGCCGTTATTCGCGGCATTCACCGTTACGCCGGTGACGCCATGGTAATCACCATCGTCTTGCACGCCTTGCGCGTCTGGGTCACCGATCGCTACCGTCAGTACCGCTGGATTCAGTGGGTAACAGGCATCATGCTACTGCTAATGGTGCTCTTTGTTGGTCAAACCGGTTATTACCTGGTCTGGGATGAGCGCTCACTCGTGCTTACCCGTATGACCGTGAGCGCTTTTGATGCTTTGCCTATCATCGGACCCGGCCTCAAAGCCTGGTTCTTGAACGGCACCGCCATTACAAACTTGACTCTATCCAATTTCCCTTTCATTCACATCGGCCTCTCATTCACATTGCTCTTCGGTCTATGGATGCACTATGTGCGCATGACCAGACCGGTAATCGCACCGCCACCTGCTATCAACTACATGCTATTGGCCGTGCTCTTGTTGGTTGTATTCGCTTATCCGATTACGAGCGGCAAAATGGCCGATATCAACTCAGCTCCAACCAGCTTTGATATCGATTGGTTCTTCCTCTTCCCTTACTGGCTCATGGCTCATGTAGATCTGGTCACCTACTGGGTGCTGATGATTGGTGCCACCATTGGCTTGACTATTGTGCCTTTGCCTAATTTGTACAAAGCGGCAAATCCGATTGAACCAGCTGAAGTGGTTTTGACCAAGTGCGTCGGTTGCAGCCTCTGCTCATTCGATTGCCCTTATCAGGCCATCGAAATGGTACCGGCACCGGCTGGTTCAAGGTTCAAATTATTGGCCACGGTCAAACCGTACCGCTGCTCTGCTTGCGGAGTTTGCGTCGGAGCCTGCGCCTTTGATGCCATCGACTTGCCTAACTTGCTTGATACTGACGTCACCGCTCAAATCAGAGCGTTGGCAGAAGCTAAACCGGGCGCATAAAGACACTTACAAAAGGTAGATTTGGTCATGTCCGAACAAAAAGTAATCACTCTAATCTGCGAACGCGCTGCTGACCTTGATTCGGTTTGCACGGCTCAAGGCGAAGTGAAAGAAATTGATGGCCTGCATGTAGTTAAGCTGCCGTGCAGTGGCATGATTCAACCGCTAATGATTGAAGCGGCGATGAAATCAGGTGCTGCCGGAGTAATTGTTACCGGCTGCCAGATTGGCG
>JADYXQ010000004.1 GCA_021772135.1 Candidatus Obscuribacter sp. | reverse complement strand
TCTTAAGCAACTGCATTCAAAACCGGATACCCCTTTTTGGCAAGACCTCTTGTCGCATATTTAGACCATATGCTGCTCGTTTGCTTGTCGCTCTACAATAACCTCATAATTTTGGGGTAGAACACTATATATTACAGTATCACCAAAACCAAGAAATAGAACAAAGCTGCACCATGCGAAGACCCAAGCAGAAAAAGAAAGAAAACCGGGAGTGGAGCGCTTGCGCACCCCACCCCCAGCTTTCAAGATTCAGACCGTACTATCCGATTTCAGATCCGATTTCAGACCCGATTTCAGGCCCGCTTCGGCACCACACGCGGTACCAAAACCGGAACCACCATCGGCACGCGACGATCGCGAGTGTGACGGTCATTGACGTCAGCAGCCGCTGTCGCCGATTCACGCACTGCTTCCACCTCATCATCTTCGATGACGAAGCTGCTCTTGCTGCTGGCAGTGACGCCGGCATCGAGCTTGTTCTGTGCGTCGGTTTCTGCCTGGCGGTTCTTCACCATGTCAGCGGTGATAATGGCCACCTTCGGCTCGTTGAAGACCACTGGCGCCAGCACCTGTTCCATGATCTCGCGCAGGGCTCGACCATTGGTGCCAGACTTGAGCGCGTCTTCGGCGATGGCCCGCAGTGAGCCCCTGGTGAAGCGCAGGTCGGTGGTGGCAGACAGCAGGAGAACCTTCTGTCCGACCAACGCCTTCTTCGGCTCCACTAGAATGCGCTCCAGCTGATCCACCGTCAGAGTCTCGATCACCAGCCGAATGGGCAGGCGGCCGACGAACTCCGGAATCAGGCCGAACTTGACCAGGTCCTGAGCATCAGCGTCTTTCTGGTACTTGCTGAACTCGGTTTCCTTTGCCCGCACTTCGGCGCCGAAACCGATAGACGACTTCTCATCTGCCTTTCGACGAGAGACGATTTCACCGAGGGCGGCGAACGCTCCACCGAGAATGAAGAGAATGTTCGTCGTATCGATGTCGATCATCTCGCTCTTGCCGCGGTTGTTGCCATCCTTCGGCACACTGATGACGGTGCCTTCGAGAATGGTGAGCAACTCTTCCTGCACCGACTGACCGCCCACGTCGAGCGAAGAATCTGCGCAGGCTGCGATCTTGTCGATTTCGTCCAGGTAGACGATGCCGTTCTGAGCACGCTCGACGTCGAAGTCGCAGGCGCGCAGCAGGCCGACGAGAACCGCCTGAACGTCTTCACCAACGTAACCGGAGGCGGTCAACTTGGTCGCTTCGGTGCGGTAGAAGGGCGCGTTGATTGCCCCAGCGAGAGCCTCGGCCAGAAGCGTCTTACCGCAACCAGTCGGACCGACGATCAAGACGTTCGACTTGTCGGTGGTGGCACGCTCTTCGGGGCTCAGCTGCATGCGACGCAGGTGCTGTGACGCCGCGTTGGCGAGACCGCGCTTGGCCGCATGCTGACCGACCACCACCTGGTCGAGAACGTCCACGATAGCCCTCGGCGACTTGTAGGTGATCGGCTCGGCCTTGCCCTTGCTCTTCGACTTGCTTGACTGCTTCGGCGATTCCTGAACGGCCTTCTTGGCGATTGACCGCTGCAATTCAGCGACGGTTTCGCGCAACTCGGCCGCCTTCTGGAAACATTCCATCGCTTCTTCGTTGGTATCGGCCAGTGAGCGCAGAGTCTGCAATTCCTGCTCGGTGATTTCGTTCTTGACCTTGCCAGCGGAGAGGAGATCACGAAGCGAAGCGCGCTTGGCCTTGGATACTGCCGGCTTGACGCGAGCGTCTTCTTTCAAGTCGGCGGCTTCCTCGATAATCAGCTTTGCTTTCTTGACGAGCAGGCCGGCATGGTTGGAAGCGACCACCGACTTGTTCTCGTCGCTGGCATAGATATCGAAGGCGCGCAGGTAGTGGGCTTCGCCCTGGTCGAAACGGTCGTCCATTTCGGAGTACACGAGGCCGAGATAGTTGTGGACGTAGCCGACGTTTTCATGATCAGCGCCGTATTGGTCGACGCGGTCATCCAGCAGTTCAAGAAAAATGGCTTCACACTGCAGCAAGTCGCCGCGGGTGCGGTTCTTCTTGTTGTAGACAGCAATTGCTGCGTTGAGCATTGCCTGGTCCTGATTGCGTGAGTTAGACATGAGTATCTCCATCTGGCCCGTGGGCCGTTAAAGAGCCACCGACGGATGTCGGCAGGGTTGAACATGTACGCCGACACGCTTCTCTAGAAAGAGAGATTGATGTCGGGCGCAGGTGGAATATCGGGAAGCTTGGTTAAGTTGAAAGTGATCCTGGTTGAGAAAAAGAAAAAGGTGTATAGCTCAAACTTAGAGAGCTGCCCCACGGCAAACAAGCCATAGGCGGGCACTTTAGATTTCTTAACAGTAGCCAAGTGGGCATTAACGGTGCCCTCTTGGAAATTAGCTCGGCTAATCGCTGGCGCAGCTCGCGTTAGCGACTAAACTTTGGTTTCAAGGTGTGGA
Organism: Candidatus Obscuribacter sp.; assembly: GCA_021772135.1. GTDB lineage: Bacteria > Cyanobacteriota > Vampirovibrionia > Obscuribacterales > Obscuribacteraceae. The sequence goes on along the minus strand of JADYXQ010000004.1, from coordinate 8,170 downwards.
CCGTCTTTGGTCACAGCCAGAGGGGTGGGATGCTCAGCCACATCGTCAGTGATTAACCGTACGCCGCTCTCGCTACGCAAATATGTCCAGATCCAGGCGAAAAATACAGCCAGGCGATTGCGCAGGCCAATCAGGGAAAGGATATGGATCAATAGCCAGGATAACCAGGCTAGAAAACCGCTCATATGGGTTTTCACGGGCCATTTAAGATTAGCCACGGCACGACGACGTCCGATTGTGGCCATGTCGCCTTTGTCGTCATAGCGAAACTTAGTGCGAGCTTTGCCGGCCAGATCGCAAGCAATGGCGCGGGCGGCCTGCTCTCCCATTTGCATGGCGCATGGTGCCACCCCAGGTACCGGTTTGCCATCTTGCTCGAAGTGCGCCACATCACCACAAACGAAAACATCTGGCTGTCCAGGCGGATTGAGAAAATCATCTACAAGCACGCAACCGCGCCGGTCGCATTCGACATTGAGCATCTTCCCGGCTGAAGAGGCCTGCACACCGGCTGCCCACATGATTACCGATGCCGGAACTACCCCTTTATCTGTAACAACCGCATCACTCTGCACGTCTGTAACCCGCGCCGAAAGCATCACTTCCACTCCCAGCTCTTGCAATTGCAGAACTGCACTAGCAGCCAGATCTTCCGGATACGGACCGAGAATGCGGGGCAGGCCTTCAATCAAAATAATCCGCGCCTTGGCCGGGTCGATTAAACGATAGTCTCCCCGCATAGACATGCGGCAGATATCGCTGATGGCGCCTGCCATTTCCACACCAGTTGGACCACCGCCAATGATGACAAAATTGAGCGGTTTGTGCGTGCCCGTTTTGGCCATTTCGGTTTCGGCCACTTCGAAGGCCGACAAAATGCGGCTGCGAATTTCTACCGCATCTTCGATGGTCTTCAACCCCGGAGCAAATTTCTCCCATTGATCATTGCCAAAATAGGAATGTCTGGCACCGGTGGCGAGGATGAAATAGTCGAAATCCACTGCACCCAGATTTTTGAATTGCGCTTTTTTGGCGGACAAATCCACAGCCGTAAGCTCATCCATCAAAACTTTGACATTGGCACAATGGCTTAAAATGCGGCGGATGGGCTGGGCAATGTTTCCCGGTGACAGAGTGGCAGTGGCCACCTGATAGAGCAAGGGCTGAAAAGTATGGTGATTTTTGCGGTCAATCAAAGTGACATCTACGGGCAGCGAGCTCAGCTCTTTAGCAGCATTGAGGCCGGCGAAGCCACCACCGATGATGAGCACCCTTGGTCTCTTTGCTGTAACTTTCTGCGCCGGGGTTTCCACTTGCCTTTTGCCTTTCGTTCATACGTTCATAGCTTTGTTATAGCTTAGTTGTTAGCCGAATACTAATTGACCAACTGGCGCATACTACACAGACACGTACAACAAAAACAAAAACAAAAAAGAAAAAGTGCAGCCTTTTGAGCCACACTTTTCCTTTCCAAAATTCAACGCATGACACTAAATGCAGTGCATTTATGCTTTCTTGATTTTTTTCACCGCTGCCACAATTTCAGTAGGGTCAATTACCCTGGTCTGCAATTTGGCAGTCAGGCTCAGAGCCTCGAATACGCCGTGGTCCTGGCCGTAATTGAGTGACTGCTTGGTGGCGCCCACAGCTTTGGTCGACTTGTCGGCGATGGTGGCGGCAATCTCCAGCGCCTGTTTGATCAATGAGTCTTTGTCGGCAGAAACACCGTTAACCAGCCCGGAAGCAAGGGCTCGGTCACTGCCTATACGGATGCCGGTGAAAGACATTTCGCGCACCAGACCGGCGGGCATAATCAGCGGCAAGCGCTGCAAACTGCCCAGGTCAGCCATGATACCGAGATTGATTTCTTCGATGGCGAAGACGGCTGTCTTGTCTGCGTAGCGGAAATCGCAAGCGGCCGCCAGGTCAAGACCGGCTCCCAGACAGGCTCCGTGCACAGCGGCAATGACCGGAAACGGTGCCTTGGCGACGCCGGTGATGGCATCTTGCATGCGAGTGATCTGATAGAGCAGCTTGTCTTTGCCGCCCTCAGCCTGCAGTTCGCCGAGAAGCGCACCCTGGAACATGGCCAGATCGATACCGGCAGAAAAGTTCTTACCTTCGCCGTAAATCACCAGCACTTTTGTTTGTCCGGCAGCAATGAGCTCCTTGATGGCCAGTGGAAATTCTTTCCAGAATGCTTCTCCCATGGCATTAGAGCGTTTTGCATTGGTAAACTGCAATGTGGTGACGTGGTTATCGGTGCTCATTGCTAGCGACGAATACTTCGGTGCGGCAACAGGAACGGCAACCGGTTCAGCCACCGCAACGGGAGCAGCAATAACAGCAGTAGTAACAGTCCCAGCAGTTGCAGTTACAACAGTTCCGCTGTCACCCTCTTTGACTGCGCCGCCGGCAGGTTCGTTGGCTTTTACACGCGGCAAAGACTTGGGTGGTTTGCCGATGAAAAAGTCGGGCAAAAGCTTAGCCTTCGGATCAACGGCATACTTGGTCAAATCGGTTTCACCGGCGCCTGTAAGCACAGAAGAATCGATGAAAAAGTTGCCGCTACAGGTAGTGGAGGGCTGATTGAAAATCCAGTAAGCAGCGTCAGCCACGATTTCTGGTTTACGTGAAGCCTGAACCGACTGCTCGCCACCGAGCAAATTGCGCACTGCAGCTGTGTCGATCGCTGTTTCCGGCCAGAGCGAATTGACGGCGATGCTGAATTTCTTCAGTTCGGCAGCCAGTCCGAGTGTGCACAAGCTCATGCCGTATTTGGAAAGCGTGTAGGCCAGATGGGGCGCAAACCAGTCGGCATCAAGGTTGATGGGCGGAGAGAGGCTGAGCACATGAGCATTTGTGCTCTTCTTCAGGTGCGGCAGGGCGTGCTTGACGGTCATGTAGACGGCGCGAGCATTGACCGACTGCATCAAATCGAAACGCTTCATTTCGGTTTGTTCGGTATTGGTCAACTGAATGGCGCCGGCGTTGTTGACGACAATGTCGATACCACCGAAAGTCTCCACTGCCTTGGCAATGGCGGCTTTGATTTGCTCTTCGTCGCGCACGTCGCAAGCAATAGCAAGAGCTTCACCACCAGCGGCTTTGATTGCCTCTGCGGCGCTATATATGGTGCCGGGCAGCTTATCGTTGACGGTGGTGGTCTTGGCCGCGATTACAATTTTTGCGCCGTCTTGTGCAGCTTTTAGAGCAATTGCCAGACCGATTCCGCGAGACGCACCAGTAATAAACAGCACTTTGTTTTTGAGGTTCATAAAATGGTCCTGATTTTAGTTGTGTACAGAAAAAAACAGCGCTATCAACTAACCGGCCAGCAGAAGTGCTGTGTCGGGCGATAAAGCTAATAGGCTTGTTTTTATGGAATTTGAATTAAGAGTTTCTGTCTGAGTTTTTAATTGAGGAATGCATTCACATTCCAATATCAAGCAGGCCGAAAACTACCTTGAGTACCTCTGTCTTTTTGCCCCGAGGTTGCCATGTGGATCGCCAAATTTGGTTGCCTGATCATTCAGGTGCGGCAAATATTGGAATTACACGGCGTTGTCAACAGAAGTCGCAGGCAGTGCGGTTTTTAGATGTGCTAGCTTGCGCCAATTATGGAGCTTTACAGGGTCGATTGCCTGGCGCAAACGCTTTTTTCTGAAAGTCAGGCACCAGTGGAATGATCGTCAACCGTTAACCGCTGATGGATCAATTGCCCAAGAAATAATATTGAACTCACTAACAGAAAAGTCTCTTGATCCAAGAAGAATCAGTGCTTTAAGTTCTCAAGGTATTTACTTCTACCTCTCTGCAAAATTCTAAATTTAAAAACCAATAAACCCGCCCCTGAGTATTAAAGGCTTTGGAACTGAGAATTCTCAGCTCTGGGTTTCATGGTGCTTGCTCAACTAACCTTTTGAATTCAATTTTATGAATACCCAAAATTCAAACGGCCCACCATCTGAGTTTCTCACCAGACGGCGCTATAAATTTCGCATCAAGAAAAGCTGGTTGACCATGCCTGACGGCATTCGGCTGGCAGCAACTTCCTACATTCCAGTGGCCAGACATCGCGGTGAAACATTTCCGGTTTTGCTCGAATACTTGCCCTATCGCAAAGACGACACTTTCTACGTGGTGGACTACTCGTTCTTCAGCTATCAGGCTCAACTCGGATTCATCACGGTCAAAGTGGACATTCGCGGCACTGGGGCCTCTGAAGGCAATATTCCAGAGCGCGAGTATTCAGAGACCGAAATGCAAGATTGCGAAGAAATCATCAAGCAGCTTGCCGCCCGTAAACCCGCCAATGGCAATGTGGGAATGTTCGGAGTTTCATGGAGCGGCTTTAACGCTTTGCAGATGGCCATGAGACGTCCTCCGGCTCTCAAGGCAATCCATGCCGTGCACGCTTCCGACGACCTCTTTCACGACGACGTGCACTACATCGACGGCAATCTGCATCTAGACCCTTACCACCTGTATATCTGCCATGAACTCGGCTTGCCGCGCACCCCAGATTACAAGTTCGACGACCAGTATTTCGCTCAGAGATTCAATCACCGCCCCTGGATTTTCACTTACCTGAAAAATCAGTTGGACGGCCCCTTCTGGCGCAAAAAGTCGTTGCGCGAAGATTTTGGTCAGATAGACATTCCGGTTTATCTTGTGGGCGGTTTGCTCGATGGCTATCGCTCTGCCACAGCACGCATGTTCCAGGAGCTCGAGGTTCCAGTGCGCTGCGACATCGGGCCATGGGATCACTCCTGTCCCGACGAAGGCGCTCCTGGTCCAAACTACGAATGGCAAAAGCGCATGGGGCAGTGGTTCAACCGCTACCTGCGTCCCGACGCCAAACCAGCCAAACCGCGGTCTCACCCGCAAAAAGAATTGCTCGTATATGTTCGTCATGGTCACAAACCTGACGTAGATATCGAGCAGGTACCCGGATACTGGCGGCGCGATACACTACCGGCGCAACACGAGAAAAGCCTCAACCTCTTCTTGAGTGGTGGCAAACTTGTGTCCAGGCGCCTGGCTCCATTAGAGAGCCATGACAGCGGTGCCAGAACGCTCGATTACAAGGCCTTTGGCGGCACGGCAGCAGGCACATGGTGGGGCAACACCACTGGCGACATGGCAGCAGATGATGCTGATTCGCTGGTCTTCGACAGCGCCCCCATGCGCCAGGTTAAGCAAATTGTAGGCACTCCGCGTTTGTCGGTGGCGGTCAGCGCGACATCACCGAAGGCCAAATGGTCGGTACGATTGGAAGACGTCGCACCAGACGGCAGCGTCACTTTAATCACCGGCGGGCTCTTTAATCCGGCCCACCGCAAAAGTAGGCTGGAACCCAGTTTGCCCGAAGCAAACAGCGTTTATCAACTTGATTTGCCGCTGCAATTTACTACCTGGACTTTCCAGAAAGGTCACAAAATTCGTTTGGCCGTAAGCAACGCACAGTTTCCCATCACCTGGCCCAGTGTCGACTTGATGGTGTCTACGGTTTTTGCCGATGGTAAAACTGCGACTTTGACACTACCCTCGGTGCCGGTCGATGTGTGTGCAGTAAAAGATTTGCCGGCTCTGGCGAAAAAGCTGAAATCACCGGACAGTTGGTCTATCGACTTCGGGGACGGTAAGCCCGAGCGCAGAGTATTTAACCGCGTGAACAAACGTACCGGCGCCAGGTCGCACGTGATTGAGGCGAAAAGCGCGTATGTCATCGACAAAGACGGCACCAAGCGCACTTACTTTGCCGAATTGACCAATACCTGGACCACGAAAAACGACAATCCGGCAGACTCGCAATATCTCGGAGTAGGCCAGACCACCATCGTTTCTCAAGGAAAAAGGCAGAAGCTGCGCACTCGCATTCTGGTGCAATCAGACGCCCACAACTTTTACGTCTCGGTGGTGCGAACGGTGAGCTTGAACGGCAAAGTGCTCAAGCGGCGCCGTTTCTGCGAGACCATCGCCAGACAGTTTCAATAAAGACTAGCGTCTTTAAAAAGGGCTAGAGCGGAAAGGCGGCATCTAAGCCACTTTTCCTGCTCTAGACCCCCTTTTTTTTTGCTGCTATTAGATGTTATAGTGTCACGAAAGCAGTTGCGCAGACGCTCTCATTTAGGGGAATAAAGTGCAATCAGCATGACCAGGTGTTTATGAGTGCACGTCTTCCAATTGCCCCGAAGAAAATGGAAAGTCCTTATCTCTTTGTGCAAACAGGCCTGTTGTCACTGTGGGCGATAATTTCCTGGGCTAGCCGCGCCCAGGCCGCAGAACAGAGCACACTCTTTCGGCAAGAGAGCAAAGTGTTGGGCGCAGCAGATTTACTGGTCTCAAAATCAGGCATCAGGCTGAGTATGCCTAAAACTAATTTGACCCTTATTGCTCACGCACCAGACTGGAAACTTGTCTTTCTCAGCTCCACTGGTCACAAATATTTCGTCACCACGGCCGGGCACTTTCGCGCTCCCTCAGCCATCTCTATATCGCTTATTCGCACGAGCGATACCAGCATACTGAAGCCGCACTTGGTGGAAGAGTCTACCCTGCTTGGAGTCAAAGCAAATAAAATCGAGATGGTCGGAGAGCCGCCGCTTAAGACCGGAGACCGTCACTGGCAAAAACTGCTGTTGCACTCGGCCACAGTTTGGACCCAACCGATAGCAGGAATGCCACCACATGTAGTGCGGGCGATTGAAGAGATGTATGCATTGCCCGCCAACAAAGGTGTGCCCTTGCAGGTAGTCACCGTGAATAACAAAGGGCGGCAGGAGAAAGAACTCACCCTGCTCAAAATTTCAAGTAAACCCTTTAACGCCGGTGATTTCACGGTGCCGGCAAATTATGCGCCGGTGACCAATCAAGAAGACTTGATTGAAAAGAAGTCTGATGAAATCATGGATTTGATCCCATAGCGGCACCACCAATGTGTTTGCTAATCCATCCCACAGCGACACAAAATGGCAACCTGTTGCCAAGCAAGCGCAGCTACCGCAGTGGTTAATGCAGTTTACAAGCAGAGCATAATTCTCATCTCCCCGGCCGCGGCACAACTGGAAAGACGAGGCAGGTTTCTTATAGGGTTACATCTCCCTTTTCTTAGCTCTCAAATAATAAAAACCTTTCTTCTACCTTCAAGACCACTACTGCTTCTTTTCCATTCAAATCTTTCGCACCCGCGAAGTATTCGAGACTAAACCGAATGGACTAACTGCGGTGTTCTTTTAAATCACTCCAAAGAAAAGCTCTCACGAGTTTTTCCGTAAGGACCTGCCATGAATAATAAAAATCCTTCCGTCGATCAAAAAGAGATCGAGAGACAACTGCGATCCAATTGGTTCCGTACCATCGTTGGCCTGCTGACTCTTGCTGCATTAAGTGGTGGCACCTTGCTTCTGCTTGGTGTGCACGTCACCTATGCTTCCGCTATTCTCGCTTTCTTCACCATCCTGTTGCCGATCTTCAGCTGGTACAACAGCGCCCGTTTCGTCAAGAAACTGATGCGCTGCGAAAAGCCAAACCTGCTCAATCGCGATCACAAGCGTTTGGTACGTCTGGTGGAAGAAATTTATCCCAAGACTGGGCTGAAAAAGATGCCTGAAGTTCTGGTATCACCGGTACCGATGCCCAACGCTTTTGCTACCGGCCGTTCGCCCAACAATGCTTTCATCGCCTGCACCGAGGGTTTATTTGACGTCGACTTGACCGACAACGAACTCAAAGCTGTGCTCGCTCACGAACTGGCTCACGTCAAAAGTCGCGACGTTGCCATCACTTCGCTCACCGCTACCATGGGCTCGCTCTTCGCCATCCTGCTGGCCGGTGGCATGCCTTGGATCTTCAACTCGGCTTTCGTCAGCAACAGCAAAGACGACCTGCTGGACAAGCTTTCCGCTAAGGCAAGAAAAGGCAAGAAGAACTTCGCAGCTCCTGCTGCCGGCATTGCTGGATTCTTCATCACGCTGCTGATCTTTGCAGTGGTGAGTTTCTTCACGAAATTCGTCACTTTCTTCATCAGCCGCAGCCGCGAAAGCGCAGCAGACGCACTGGCTGCCGAATGGACCGGTGATGCTTGCTCGCTGGCCACGGCATTGCAGAAAATCAACGACTGGGTAAGCCGCAACATGGTGATGCTCAAGTTGAAAATGATGATGGG
>JADYXQ010000061.1 GCA_021772135.1 Candidatus Obscuribacter sp. | reverse complement strand
CTAGGGTCTTTTGCATCTCAGAAGATGTAATGGCGCGACGCATATCGGGATCATTACTGAGGCTCTGCTCGCCTCGATTGAAGATATAAGGCTCTAATTTTGGCACATCTAACCTTGCCGCTTCAGGCTCAGTGGCCATCGGATTAGGTATCCCATTATGGAAGCGCACAGAAGCCACAGCCACTTCTGCAGCAGCAATAAACTTGGTGGCATCTGAATCACTTACGCTTTTACTTTTCCCGTCTGGCCCTATCATAGTAAGGCCGACGATGGAGCCATTTTCAATCTTGTAGACAAGCTGGTTTTGACCAAAGTTCATCTCGAATTTTTCTAACTTCGAGTCAGAGTTCAATACTATCTCTTGTTTCAATCCAGCAGACTCAACGCCAAACGTAAGATGATGCGACTCTTGATCGAAAGTACTCTGTAAACTAGTTATTCCATGATTAGGAGTTTCAATTTTTCTATCTTCATATAGCCTGGAACCATCCTGCCTGTATGTAAAACTCTCAGACAGCAAGGGTCTGTCCTCTTTCAAGTCGTTTTTGTCGGCAAAAATTTTCAATACCTTGGCGCCGGATATGTCGCTTCTCAAGCTCACAATCGGCTCGCCGTCCGGCAATTTGCTTTGATCAGAAATTACTTTGCCACTTCGATCGAAGAGTTGCTCACCTTTCGCCAATACATTAGTAACTGCTAGACGATTTTGTGGAGACCCGAGAATCTCTTGAATGACATTTTCCCATTTCTGCCAGTTCTTATCCTCCGGCGTATCCCGTTTGGAGCTGTCGCTCTCGGCAATTCGATCCATATATTGCCCTCTGACTAGTCTTCTAATTCTATTGCTTTCAGAGTATAGCGAACTGCGGGCCTGTAAGCTGGTGCGAACTATCTATGGCGACGCTGACGTATTGACGAAATCAACGAATAAACTTGACGCTGGACCAAATCCGTAACGGCCATGTGTCAATTTTAAGAAATCATCAGCCACTTCTAGTGCACCGCCATTGGTGCCTAGCGAATGCGATAATCCTTTATAGGAAAAAAGATCACTTGTGGCTTCTGTCATATCTATATCATGAGTGTCCACGATAATCAAAGAGCCTAGTAGGCGTTCTGTCTTCGCATCAACTTTCAGGTTTGCCATACAATCACCTTAGTAGAATCGCCCCGGTCTGACTGCCTGAAGTATATGGAGCAAATGTTGCAAAGTTGCATCAATTCCAGCAACACATTTGGGTGAGTCGACTATCGACCTTCTCAATAGCTCGCGCTTACATTAAAAATGAGATGTCGGACAATTTCGGACTGCCAGCAAAGCTTGCCAAGCAATCAAAAAAATGGCCGGCCTCGCCTTGCTCACGGGCCGGTAAAAATGGCAGCACGCGAGCAGACTGCTTTGAGCGTGTTTCCTCAGGAGAATTCAACGCCAAAGTTCGCGCGTTAAGCTAAACTCTGAGCAGTTTTCCGGAGTGGCCAAATGGTAAAGAAAAAGAAACCGACACAGCCTGAGCAACCGTCAATGGTTGATCGGCGAGCGAACGAAAAGGTCCACACTTACGTTGACCAAATCACGCGCGGACAGAACTTTAGTTCTCTTGACGAATTGAATGCATTTCTTGGAAAACAGATAGCGGGCAAGCGCGTTGATGAAATGGAGTTGGCACCGACAACCGCTCTGGAGGCGGCGCAGCAAAAAATGTATGAAGCTTTTGAAGCCCGTTCGAAAACTCGCCGCGTAGAGTTGGCGAAAGAGGCTTTGAAAATATGCGCTGATTGTGCCGATGCCTATGTTCTGTTGGCTGAAGAGGCCAAAGAAGCGAAGACGGCGCTGCCGCTCTATCAAAAGGGAATTGAGGCTGGTAGGCGTGCTCTCGGTGAAGATCAATAGAAAAGAGCAAAGGGGCTCTTTGGCAATCCAATGGGCGTCCTTACATGAGATCCCTGCATGGTGCCGCCAGTTGTTTCTATCAACTTGAGCAGTTTGAAGAAGCTCTTGCAATCACAAAAGACATGCTTGTGCTGAACGAGGGTGACAATCAGGGAGCCCGGTATATCCATGTCTCTGCGCTCATTGCGCTCAAAAAGTTTGCAGAGGCAAAGAGATTTCTAGACAAGCACAAGTATGATGAGACGGCACACATGCTCTATTCTAGGGCGCTCGTATTGTTTTATGTGAGTAAAGACAAGAAAGTGGCAGAGATTGCTTTTGCCAAGGCCGGTGCTTGTAACTTATACATTCCGGCTCTCGTGCTCTCGCCCAAATTGGTACCCGGTGGAGACTTGCCTGATAGTTATGCAATCGGAAGCTTCGAGGAGGCCATACTTTATTGTGTAGACAGTCAAGATTTCTGGTACGAAAATGTTGAGTTGTTTAAGTGGTTTAAGTGTATGTGTAGCATGCATATGTTAGCTACGGCCAGTGGCCTTGAAGCGCTTAAACAGGAAGAAATAGAGCGTGAGCGGCGAGAGCGCACCCGCGGAAAAGGTGGCAATTCTGACAATATTTTAGACTTGAATTTTTTCCTGAATAAGAACGACTAGATTGAGTCTGCTTTAGTAAAGGATGGCAGCAGGTCATCTTGGACATTGAACGTCTCCGGTCGCACATCTGTAGTATCACGCATGCATTTCTCGATCTGCTCGGCATTACCGGCAGTGCTACTTAGGATGGAAAGCAGTTATTCCTGAGTGTCTGATCTTGTTGATTATGTTTTATTGCTCCCGTTCAAAGAAGCCCATTTCTTGGCCTTTTCTATACTGGAACAAGAGTTTTCTCATTTTTGGGTGACCCTATACCCCCTTGATCTCGGCTTTTTCTGTCGTAGCGTTTCTGTCGTTTCGCTGAGCCAGAGTCAATTCCTTCCAAAAGCATCATCAAATCAGCCCTTTTGATCTCAATTGGCTCGTATTTACCGTCAACAAAACGCACATCAGGAAAGCGAAATTTTCCGACCTCCAGCTTCTTCGCGAAAATGGCAAAGCCATCCTGGTCGAACCAGAAGATCTTGATGAAGTCACCTTGTCGGCCTCTAAAGAGAAATAGATGGCCTGCGAAAGGATCTTGTTTGATCATGTTTTGGACGAGCGCAAACAAGCCGTTGAACGACTTGCGCATGTCTGTCGGCTTCGTGCAGACAAAAATTCGAACCGTTGGCGATAAGTTGAACATTACTCGACTCCCGCTAGTGAAATTACGGACGACAATAGTTTCAACGGACACTGATCGGTCAGCCGCAAGACAATTCCGTTGCGCAAAACAACTTCCATCGAAATGTTCAAATTGTTTTGCTGTTTCGCTACTTCAGAATTTTCCGGAAGTAACTGGACGGGCACGAAATCACTTGATGTTGCCTCGTTCTGATGTTGTGCTCGAGCGGAGTCTCTCGCGGCCAGTCGCTTTTTCCAGTTGAAAAAGTTTTTGGAGTCCAGGCCCCGTTGCCTGCAGAATGCTTGAGCACTTAAGCCGCTTACCTCAACGTCAGCAAACTGTTTTCTCCAAAACTTTTCCTTTATGGGATCGCTCTCTCCCTTCTTCGGCATGCCTACTACCTCTGCAATCGAGTCGCCGGCGACAGAACCGTCGTGTCCGCCTTGCGATTCACTTCGCATCTCTAGCAAACCATGCCAGCTAAAACGTCACAACCACTGCTCTATTCGGACGGACACGTTGATACGGCCTTTGACGACTGCTCTAAGGGCATTCTCGGAATCGTTATTGATCAGCGAACCTGAACTAAAAAATCCTCCAATTTAATTGAACATCAGAATTAAAGTATACATGCAGACATCTGCATATATACTAAATCAATTGTATGGGTATGATAACTCTAGGGTCTGGTCCATCCTTCCCAATAGGCACATGAGGTAAGTAGAATGCCAATTACGAGTTCTATAAATAACCTTGGTGTTGCTAAGGACGGTGTCGGAAAAGCTCATCTATCAAATAGAAGCAGCTTAATCATTGCTACTATTTTCTTTCTCTCTGGCTTTTCCAGCCTCTTGTTCGAGATGGCCTGGCAAAGACTGCTTACTCTCCACTACGGCGTGGGCTCATTAACAGCGACTATGATCGTTTCTGTATACATGGTTGGCTTGGGCTTTGGCGCTCTGCTCGGAGGCAAAATTGCTGATAAAACTAATGATCCACGTCGAATCTACTGCCTCATTGAATTGAGCCTGGCAGCTTATGGCCTCAGTAGCGTCGCCTTACTAGACAAAATCGGCCAAGCCACTTCAGGAGCTGAGCCTCTCTGCGCACTCGTGGCAATGACGGCCTTCCTTCTTTTTCCAACCATGCTCATGGGAATGACTTTGCCTCTAGTAATTAGAACTGTCAAACCTTCATCTCAGTCATTTTTAAATTCGTTGGCATTTCTCTACACCACTAACACCTGCGGCGGTGCTATCGGCGCCCCGGTCGGCTCATTTGTTATCATCTCGTTTTTTGGACTTGATACCGCAGTCTACGCAGCAGTTGCCATAGATTGTCTTCTCGCCTTTTTGCTCTTCGCACTACCAAAAGAAGCAAATACCCCTGCAGATAATGCCGCTCAAGCCCAGCAACAAACTAGTGCCAGACAAGCCGCCAGTGAAGATACCTTTACCTTTTTCAAACCTAAGATTCCGGTGCCAATCCTAGCAGCCTACTCAGGTTTCCTTGCCATAGCGTTTGAAATCGTGCTCTTTCGCTTTGTCGACATCCTATCTAAGGCATCGCCATATACATTTTCGACAAACCTGGCCTTCTATCTAAGCGGTATAGGCTTAGGAAGTTGTCTTGCAGCCTCCTGGCTGGAGAGAACAAAACGCCGACAAAGCCTGAACAGCAAACTCGAAACTGCTGTAAATTCTAACTACAACGCTAACTACGAAGGGTCAAGACTACTCAATCTGTTTTTCATTCTACAAACCTTAACTGGCTTGTACGTAGTTGCAGTATTCATAGCTTACTTTCACCTGCTCAAAACACCAGACATCTGCGGCCTGACTTCGATATTTTTTTGCAGCAGCCATATCGGCGGAACGACTGCTAGTAGCATTGTTTCTTTAGTCAACGTCATCTTTATATTGATACCTTGCACGATCATGGGAGCGAGTTTTCCGATACTGAGCGCTATCGCCTATGCATCCTCACAAAAATGCGGTAGTTCGGTGGGCACCACCTATTTTGCTAACACAATAGGCAACGTCTGCGGCGGGCTAACAGTGGGCTTCTTGCTCTTTCCCAGTATAGGTACCGAAGGCACACTCTTGCTGCTCGGTAGTCTCGGTATGTGCAGTGTTCTTGGACTAGACCTCAAAGCAAGAAGAAAGAAACTAGCCCTTGTGTCAGCCTTAGCTATGTTAATCACAGCCGCGTACTTTCTTTTCCCCCGGCCGGGAGAACTCTATCTCGCCATGCATAAGAGTGCTTTAAGCAAAGAACTGAAAGCCAATGTTACCCATTATATTGATGAGGGTAGAGACGGACTTGCCATTCTGTTTAGACGAGACAGTGCCTATCAAAACTTTATCAACGGCAACACACATGGCTCGAAACCAGACTACAAATACCATAGAGAATTCTTTGAAGTTTTAACTCATAAACCCGATGCTAAGACAGTCTTGATAATAGGACTTGGAGCAGCAAGCATCACTGAACTCGTTCTCCAGAACCCTCAAATCAAAAAAGTAACTCTAGTTGAAATAAGCAGCTCCAATCTGGCCAACATAGGAAAATCGCCTTTGGGACCAAGACTAAAAGACCCGCGCCTAGTGACAATTCATGACGACGGCAGACGAATTTTGCTAAGTTCTAAAGAAAAATACGATTTGATACTACTTGATCCACTGAGAGCAACTGAAGCTTATAGCAACAATATCTATTCTCGCGAGTTCTTTAAACTGGCGAAAGAACATCTCAGCGCTGACGGCATAATGATGCTATGGCTAGATGAGCACCACGTAATTCCAAATACCGTGGCTAATGTCTTTGATCATTTGCGGGTCTACAACTTCTTCCTCATTGCTTCTAATTCAGAATTCAAGACTGATAGTAAGGCTACTGCTGCAGTTTTAGCTAACTATACAAAGGACGACATCCAAAATGCATACGCGCATAGAATGGATTATATTGGCGACAGAAACACTATAAAATCTAAATTTGGTCACTATCCTATCAACACAGACTTCAAACCTGTCTGCGAATATTTTTTTGGGCTAAACTACTTAGAGTCTCTCTATCGCTCGCCTAAAAAAACTCACTAGGCACGACAGAAAATTTCGAGAAATAGAGTAAAAATAAATTGCAGTAAGGCCTATTCGGTGTAGTTTGGTGAAACCAGAAGAGCTAAAAGAGCAACCAGAATTAAAAAGACAATCGGAGCGGAAAGAAAAGATCGAACCAAAAGAAATAGAGCTGACCGCGAGCAAAACGAAATTGGTCGAAGATTCTTCTAGCCTTTTGCCTTCGTCATATCAAGCCTATTCGCCTGAATTGGCAGAAACTCTTGGGAGCTTGCCTGCGGCGTCGCCTGGCAATGAGTTTCCCAATCTTGGCGATCGCTATGAAGTTCTCTCGCTCATCGGTCGGGGCGGTATGGGCATAGTCTATAAAGTCAGAGACAAAGCAGTGGATAAAGTATTCGCTGTTAAAGTTCTCAATCACGATCTTGTTCAAGACAAAATTTCAGTCAAACGTTTTGAGCAAGAAGCAAAAGCTGCCAGCGCTCTCACCCACGCCAACCTGGCGGCAGTCTATGACTATGGCGTTGGCGTTAACGGCTCTCCCTTTTTAGTGATGGACTTTTTAGAAGGTCAGACTCTTGAGCAAGAGCTTGCCAAAGCGGGTTATTTCGACAGTGAGCGGGCCCTTGATATTTTTATTCAGGCGGCAGAGGCTATGGCCGACTCGCACCTCAAGGGCGTTATTCACCGCGACATCAAACCGGGCAATATTATTCTAGAGAAGGCTGCCAACGGCTCCGACTTTGTTAAATTGGTTGATTTTGGAATAGCTAAAGTCTTGCCCAGCGAGCAAAAAGCCCATGAAAACTTGACCCAGACCGGCGATATTTTCGGCAGTCCGCTCTATATGTCGCCAGAACAGTGCGAAGGTAATATGCAAGATCGCCGCTCTGATATTTATTCACTCGGCTGTTTGATGTATGAGACACTTACAGGGGTTAAACCATTTGCTGCCGAAAATCCGATCAAGATTATTCTTAGGCATATTCACGAAGAGCCGAAGCCAATTTCTAGTTTAGCTGCTCAGTATAAGGTGCCGGCAGACTTAGACAAGGTGGTGTTGCGCTGTTTAGCTCGCGACCCCAATCAGCGCTATCAGTCGGCTTACGAGCTAGCGAGCGACCTTAAACTCATCCGCGATGGTGAGAAAGTAAAATTTCCCAAGTCGCTTGCAGCACCAGTGAAGGCAAATATTGCCGTGAATTTGCGTCCGAGTGCTTTCGCTCAATTTGTTTACCTGATTTTAGCCGTGTTTTTTATTATGCAAGTTATTCGAGTAACTAGTCCGACTGGCTCCCCACCTGCAACTTCTATTGTCAATCCAATAGCTGCACCGAATGATCAATTTGCCGACGCTCTAAATTTTGACAGTAAGTCCTTTGCCTATTTTAGCTCGGGCCAATATGACAAAGCTGCACCACTTCTAGAGTTTGGTACAAAGGTCTATCGAGATAGCATTGCTGCTGATCTAAAAAGAGGCGACGATGCTAGTTATCGGCGTGACAGCGCTTTGCTCAATGAGAATTTTCAGCATATTGGTAAGTGCTATATGATGATGGCTCGCCAATCAGCAAGCAGAGGCCAAGCTAGTGAGGCCACTGAATTTCTCAATAAAGCCAAAGCTAACTATGAACTCGCCATGCCGTTTTACAAAAGATATGGCAATTATGCCGGTGGTCAGATGGCTGAGTTTGTCGCTGATTTTGCCGAAGTCTTGCGTAAGCTCGATTTGCAGACTGAGTTGAAAAAACTAAGCGATTTAGCCCAGGCAAATAATATAGCTATTTAGAATTGCCTGATCAGTTTCGCGTATCCAGTAGTAGATGCGACCACCACGTAAGAGGCTGCATATTCCGTTGAAACTGATCACTGACTCCCGGTGCCCTGTGGCATTCTAAATCTGAGCAGGTTTTTGATAATGTCATCATCAAACTTGCACCCGCTTTGGCTCTGCCTACATTTTCTTCTAACCAACTAAATCTATCGCCAAATATTCTTGCTTTCACCTTATGCACGTGCT
>JADYXQ010000060.1 GCA_021772135.1 Candidatus Obscuribacter sp. | reverse complement strand
TAAGGCTGATGGTTTGCATGCCCACCATGAGCTAAGAAGAATGGGGCATGGTTCAGACCTGAAACCAGCCCCAGGTAAAATGGGAGTTGAAAAACTACCCTGGATGCATACTTTCGTCTCTTTGATCAGGAAACCTGTCACTCTTGCGGAACTAAAGTGATAGGCAGACAATATCGATGGAATCCCAGTTAGAAATCTGAAGCAGCTGATGCAGTGGCTTCTATTTTGAGGTGTTTACGATGGCTGCTAAACAAGTCCAAAACGAATTGCCAGTTGCGGATAAATCACGCACAATCCCCAGCCTGGCCACATATTATTTACTCGGCCGATCAGGCTTGAGAGTATCACCATTGTCGTTCGGCACAGGCACGTTCGGTGACGCATGGGGCGAACATTGGACCACAAGCAAAGAAAACGCCAGAGAAATCCTTAAGCGCTACCTGGAGGCCGGCGGCAACTTCCTTGATACCGCCAACAGCTATCACGAAGGCCAAAGCGAAGAGATTACCGGCGAGCTGCTTAAAGATTTGACTGAGCGCGATAAAGTCGTCATTGCTTCCAAGTTTACTTTTGGCATGCACCCCGGCGACCCTAATGGTGGTGGCAACGGTCGCAAGCACATGATTGAAGCGGTCAACGGTTCGTTGCGCAGACTGGGCACTGACTACATTGATCTTTATTGGGTGCACAACTGGGATACCATGACGCCAGTCGAAGAAGTAATGTCTTCACTCAATCAGCTGGTGCAGTCGGGCAAAGTGCGCTACATCGGCCTCAGCAATCCGCCGGCCTGGTATCTCGGTCGCGCTCAGACAATTGCTGAATTGCGCGGTTGGGAAAAATTGGCTGCGATTCAAATGCAATATTCTCTTGCTGTTCGCAACATTGAAAACGAATATGTCGATGCAGCACAAGAACTGGGGTTGGGCATTGTTCCCTGGAGCCCGCTTGCCAACGGCCTGCTCACCGGCAAATACAAAATCGAAGGCGACAAAGTTGTAGGCGACGGACGCGCCGCCAATACCTGGGTCACTGACCCTACATATGATGCCACCACTGCTCATTCAATCAATTTGATTGAAGTGCTGAAGGCTGTCGCAAAAGAGCACGGGCGCTCACCTGCCCAAGTGGCCCTCAACTGGGTGACAAACAGACCCGGCGTGGTATCAACAATTATCGGTGCCACCAAACTGCATCAACTCGAAGACAATATTCAAGCTCTTGAATTTAATCTTTCAGACGATCAGCTTAAGCGTCTTGATGAAGCAAGTTATGTTCAACCTGTTTATCCTTACTTCTTCCATCATGGTGATTTGCAAGAAAAGGTCAATGGCGCTGCTACTGTGAGGAAAAATCCGAGCAAGTATCACGGTAAGCGATAAGTTACCTGCACCGAGACAGAGATTTTTGCGCAAAAATCTCTGTCTCGGTACCAGAATCAAAAAAAGGGCTCGTCATCAAGGCGGGCATTTCGTTTAATGATATAATCCCCCAATCGAGTTTTCAGCGGTGCTCATGGCAGATTCTCTGTGCCCTAAATGTCATAAGCCCGCTCTGGCTGAACATGCCGGTTCAATCACGTCATATTTTTTTCAAGGCAATTACTGCCAGTGCAACAGCAAAAAATCAAAAAAAGATTCCAATGCAGCAGAAATATCCATCAAGACAAATGTAGAAGTTTGCTCTAACTGTGGCAAAGCGAAACCGCAGAATAGTCGGGCTGGATCATTTTCTGCCTTTTTATTCAAAGAGTTGAGATGCTCTTGTGGTGCATCAACTCCAGATCAACGCAGTCGTGAACGTGTTTCACAAAATGCCCGCAGAAACACTACCGAGCGCAAAAGCTTTAGCAATAAACTTCGACTTACAGCTTTTAAAAATAATTTTGCCACGTCTGCTGAATTGTTGCCCCCGGGGATTATTATCGGAGGCGTTTTTCAGATTATTTCAACAATCGGTCGGGGTGGAATGGGTGCTGTTTATCTCGTTAATCATCTCGGTTTGCAGCGAAAGTTCGCTTTAAAAATGTTATTACCAGACTTGGTCAATGAACAAACGTGGCAGCGATTTAAAGCTGAAGCTCGAACGGTTGCCGCGCTACATCATCCGTGCATTGTGAAGGTCTACGATCTCGGCGTTCACGAAAATTCTTTGCCATTTTATTCTATGGATTACGTCCAAGGAGAAACTTTAGAAGCCCTCGTGCAGGCCGGTGGTCTGCCTTTGCCTCGGGTACTGAATCTGTTTATCCAAATTCTCGATGGCCTGGCTTATGCACACCGCAATGGTGTTGTTCACCGCGATCTAAAACCGGCAAATATTATTGTTGAAGACGACGATAGCCTCAAAATTCTCGATTTTGGCATTGCCAAATTGCTTGATTCTCCTGTAGCCAATCAGAATTTAACCGTCTCCGGTGAAATCTTCGGCAGCCCATACTATATGAGCCCTGAGCAAGCATCAGGAAACAGTGTTGACGCTCGAACCGATATTTACTCTATTGGCTGCGCATTATTTGAAACGTTAACCACTTTCGTTCCGTTCGACGGGCTGAATTCGGTGGAAATATTGACGAAGCACCAAAACGATATCGCTCCTTATATGAAAGAAATTGATCCATCGCTGCAGCTGCCTGATTCAATAGAATACGTAGTGGCTAAGTGTTTGGCCAAATTACCAGATGACCGCTATCAGTCAACTAAAGAGTTGTCGCTAGATCTTTCTCGCATTCGAGAAGGAAAAAATCTAGCTAAATTTCCGCATCAGGCTAAACAGCATCGAAATTTTACCGGTATTGGCGATCATAATCTGGATAATGAAACAATTACTGAGGAGGCGAGAAGCAATTTGCCACTTTGGTATTGGGCTTCAGGTGGAAGTTGCCTGGTAATAGTTTTGATTGCCAGCTGGCTTGTTATCAATGCAAAAACTTCGCGCACCGACTTTGTTCCGAAAGTAGCCATCTTAGAACCCCCAGATGCGACTCTGATCGAAGCTGGGTCGTACATTGAAGATACGCACCAAAAGATAAGCGATTTTTTGAAGAGACGCAAAGAACCTTATTTGAGTACCGTAGCTACTTCTGGAAGCAAACACAATTATTTGACATTTGCAAGTGATTTCAGCATTGGCACCGTGCGCTTTAAAAAAGACGGACGATTCGCATCTGTAGAAGCCAAAGGTCGAATAGATTTATTAGACTGTTCGTCCTTCGAACTTATCGCCAATCAGAGGGTGGCTGAACATCCTGATCTGCTTAACTTTTTCGGACCAACCGATCTCTATACTCTACAAATCGAAAATCATCGGTTTGCCAACCCTACCTTGGATAGCAATTTAAGGCGCTTAACCGGGTTGACGGCGTTATTTCTTACAGGGGAAGGCTTCAACAATTCGACCGTGGTCAGCTCGGGTAACTTTCCGCAACTTCTAATGCTGTCAATTGCTGGTTTAAACGTTAATCAAGCAGCACTGAAAGGCGGTAGTTTGATTCCTCGATTAACTATTTTTTCAATCAGCCAAACCAGTCCTTCGTCGATTTCGGCTCTGTGCGAAATATTGAAGCAGTCAAAGCGCCTTCAGGTATTACAAATACGCTCTTGCGCACTCACCGGCGCAGATATACAAGCTATCTCCCATATTCAATCACTTAATAGTTTGAGTCTTTCACAAATTAAGACGACAAATTCTTTACTCCTGCCTTTAGTCAGTCTAAAGAATTTGACCTATTTAAAACTAGACGAAATTGATGGACAACCGAAAGAAATTTTGACTGTGCTAAAGAAATTCAAAACAATCAAATCTCTTGTCGTTTCTGAGAAACTTTTGAGTCCATCACAAATTAGAGAACTTCGTCATGATTTACCTCGTTTAGAAGTCACTCAGCTCCGCTCAGCACAACCGCCAAGTTTGACTCTTACTGAATAAAAAGCGATAGCGAAAGGAGCTCAATGCGACGCCTTGATGCGCGCCTCTAGATCGTCTAAACGCGCCTTGAGAATTTGAGTTGGTAATTTACCGGCTTTTTCCAAACGACGTTTATATAAATAGTGACGGACTTCAGTTACGGAAGTAAGGATCAAAGAATAAGCCTGCCCGGTTGAGCCCACTGGCAAATGGGTCACCGGCCCGGCCTATGATGCCAGCATCGTTGATGAAGCAAGTTATATTCAACCTGTTTATCCTTACTTCTTCTATCATGGTGATTTGCAGGGAAAGATTAATGGCGCTGCTACTGTGAAGAAAAATCCGAGCAAGTATCACGGTAAGCGATAAGCTACCTGTACCCCGACAGAGATTTTTGCGCAAAAATCTCTGTCGGGGTTCCTGAATCAAAAAGAAGGGCTTGCCATCAAGGCGGGCCTTGCCTTTAATGATATAATCCGCCAATCGAGTTTTCAGCGGTGCTCATGGCAGATTCTCTGTGCCCTAAATGTCATAAACCCGCTCTGGCTGAACATGCCGGTTTAATCACGTCATATTTTTTCATGGCAACTACTACCAGTGCGATAGCAAGGCATCAAAATCAAATTCTGTTGCTTCAAAAAAGTCGTCCGCAAAGAACAATGTAAAAGTCTGCTCTAACTGCGGCAAGGCCAAACCAGAAAATCGGCGAGCGGGATCATTTTCTGCCTTTCTATTCAAAGAACTACGCTGTTCATGCAGTGGTACTACTCCGGCGAAAAGCCGTAATACTCGTGTCTCCAGAAGTGCGGGCAAACACACCGCTGAGCGCAAAAGTTTCACAAAACAACTTCGGCTTACAGCATTCAAGAATAGTTCAGCCAAAGCTGGTGAACTGTTGGCCCCTGGAACAATCGTCGGTGGTGTCTTCCAAATTCTGTCGACAATCGGCCAGGGTGGAATGGGTGCAGTTTATCTCGCCAATCACCTCGGCTTACAGCGCGAGTTTGCTCTAAAAATGCTGTTGCCTGACTTAGTCAACGAACAAACCTGGTTGCGATTTAAATCTGAAGCTCGAACAATTGCCGCGCTCAATCATCCCAGTATCGTTAAGGTCTACGATCTTGGCGTACATGCAAGTGCTTCGCCTTGGGCAGAACCCAAGAGAAAAAAAAGATCTGGCCTACAACGACGCCAACGGCAAATCACTCTATGATGTTTCACTCTAGAGACTAAAGCCATAAGAGGATTTATTTTCAATGAAAGCAAAACTCATTATTCTGCTTGCCAGCTTAGTGTTTGTAGGCCCTGCGCAAGCGGCCGATACCAGCGAAGACGAAAAAATATTTGCCCAGGCTCAATCTGCTCTAGAAGCCAATGAACTGAAGAAGGCTGAAGAATTGGCCACGCCCCTGGCTCAGAAAAACTATGCCGCTGCGCAACTCGTGCTCGGTCTGATTAAATCTAAAGCCGGCCAGGTCGAAGAAAGTATCACCTGGTATCAAAAGGCAGCGCTGGGTGGCAATGCCATCGCCCAG
Source organism: Candidatus Obscuribacter sp. (assembly GCA_021772135.1). Lineage (GTDB taxonomy): Bacteria > Cyanobacteriota > Vampirovibrionia > Obscuribacterales > Obscuribacteraceae. The sequence goes on along the minus strand of JADYXQ010000060.1, from coordinate 5,475 downwards.
AACAATTTGGCCCGTGCTTACTACCTCGGTCGCGGTGTCGCTAAAAACGACGCCGAAGCGGTGAAGTGGTGGAAGCTGGCAGCCGATCAGGGCAATGCCAGCGCTCAAAACAACCTTTCAGTTATGTACGGACACGGTCGTGGCGTACCCAAAGACCAGACACTGGCCGCGCAGCTCTGCCTCAAAGCGGCCGAGCAGGGAGAAGGGTCGGCGATGGAAAACATCGGCATGAGATACATGGCCGGCGAAGGCCTTGCACAAGACGGAAAAGAAGCGATGAAATGGCTTCTCAAAGCTGCCGAGCAAAAGTCTGAGTTAGCGACATACTCAGTTGGTTTACTTTACGAGAAAGGCATCGGCACTGCGGCAAACAAAGACGAAGCAATAAAGTGGTATCAAAAAGCAGCGACAATGGGTTTCACTGCAGCGCAAGATAAGTTAGATTCGATGGCCGATTCCAGCAAGCAAAACGATGACGGTGTGCTACTTCTAGTACCAGGAGAAAAATTCTCGGTCAAGTATGATGTGGTTGATGGAAAATTTATTCATTTAAAGACCAGTGAAATAAAAAGTGAGGCCGCCAGCGAAAAAGGCACCATTGATTTTTTTGTTGCTTATGAACCCGAGCCTAAAGGCACAATGCTCAGAATTAGAAATAATGGCGATAAAGATATTCAGTACGATTGCCTGATAAGCAAACCGTTCTTGCCGTTCGAACTTTCGCAAGTGAAGCCGGTCAAGGCCGGCATTTTCAATATCGAACCGTGGGCCGGTTATGTTGATCAGTTTTTGATTCGCAATATTCGCTATGGCTCTGCTGCCGCTGCCAGCGCCGATGACAATCAGAAAATAGCCGACAAAGCTAGAGTGGCAATAGCAGAAAATGACCTCAAGACAGCCGAAGCTCTGCTTGCCCCGCTGGGGCAAAAAAGCGTAGCGGACGCGCAGAATTTGCTCGGTATTTTGAGATCTCGCCAGGGAAAATTCGAAGAGGCAGTGGATTTATATAGGAAAGCAGCAGGGCAAGGTAATACAGAGGCGCAAACCAATCTTTCGATAGCGTACGCTCGTGGGCGCGGAGTGCCTGTAGATTTGCAACAATCTGCTCAATGGTGCAAAATAGCCGCTGAACAGGGCGACGCCACCGCCCAGTGCAATTTAGGAATGAAATATATGGCCGGTCTCGGTCTTGCCAAAGACAGCAAAGAAGCAATGAGATGGTTTCAAAAGTCTGCTGAACAAAAATCGGGCGTGGCCCTTTATCTTATCGGCGAGATGAACGAAATTGGGGAAGGCGTTCCTGCCGATAGTGCAGAAGCAATTAAGTGGTATCAAAAATCACTGGCGGCAGGCTTCAGCCCTGCTGAATACAAACTTATAGCTTTGTCCGAAATCAGCAAACGCGATGAGGCAGCGGTATTGTTATTGGTGCCGAACGATAACACAGCAATAGATTTGAATGTCGCCGATGAGAAAGTGGTGCATCTAAGGCGGCGTAATGCGAAAGCCGACACTATTGCTGGTGCAAACCCTCCGGCAATGGAGTTTTTGCTCACCTTCGACCCGGCCGCTAAACAAACGACCTTAAAAGTCAGCAATCGCACCGGTAAAGATCTTCTTTACGACTGTCTGATCAAGGAATCTATCGAACCCTTCTCACCCACCGATGTTCTACCGGTGAAGTCCAAAACGTTCAACAAAGAAATCTGGCCAGGCAGTATCGGTCAACTGATGATTCGCAAGATTCGCTATTCTGTGCTGTCACCGTGAGAAAAAAACCGAGCAAGTATTACGATAAGCGATAATTCGCATGCACCATGACACCCAAAAGAGAGGCTATCGTTTAATTCATCGGGATCATATGCCCCAGCTTGTAAAACGCTATCTGCTGTCGAACAATGCCTCAGGGTTTTGCATCAGATCTTTGATGATGAATTCGCCCTTGCGAATTTGGTCCCCCATCAACACTGTCTCGAAGGCCTCCGTCTTCCTGCAATCTTTTGGAATTGCAAAAAAGCTCTTCTCCATCGATACTTTTTTGGCATCGCTCGTGTCTAGCCATTGCTGCAATGTGGCAGGCTTTTTTCCCTCATAATGTCGTTGCAATGCCGGATACAAAGTCTGCGCACTGCCGAAATAGACAAATTTGACTGGCAGTTCGTTTTGTAAGCAGGGCAGACCATAATGTGCGGCGAGCAAATGCACAGTTTGGGCAGGAGTTTTTAGACCGCTGACTGTCCAATATCTCTGAGCCGGTGCTGCGATTTTGCCTGATGCAGCCTCTTTCCTCCAAGCGTGGGTCTCGAGGCCTGCGACTAGATCGCCATTTACTTTGCTCTAGCCAACTGGGCCAGCAAATTCTGCTGCCACAGTCGCACGGCTGCGGGCGCATATAGTTTTGCCCGTTTGAAAATCAGTCTGAAAAAACTTTTTAACGCTGGTATTAATCATTGTCACGTCCCACTTGGGCGGGCGCGCGAAAATGATTACGTCATTGTTTTGAATTTTGATACCACCATCTGGAGCAATCAATACAGTGAATGCCCCTTTCAAGACATTGCAGGTTTGAGTGAGCTTGAGAGCCTTAGAGTCTGCCGCCCACACCGGCAGCGTCAGGCAGTTGACTAGTAATGCAGTAGTTATAAGGCTTGAGAAAGCCAAGACTTGCGTTGTCAATGGAGCATCATGCGGTCGGTAAGTTTTTTGCATGGCGGATCTTGCCTATTGTTGCAATTTTTTTTGTCCAATGACAGACACATTCGATACTGTCAAATTACCAAGAAGACTATCGTTGATTTCGATTATCGAGGACTACTAAATGAAGAGTAGCGCATTTTGCTGTCTGCAGTTCTGTCTGTCAACGTGAGAAGCACCGCTAATGGTGCTGCCCCGAAGCGCGACAATCCGCCATTGGCTCTATTTTTATTGCACTTTGCTCAGACTAAGTAGTATTCCTACAAACAGAAGTGTGCAAGCTGTGATAACGATGCCAGACTTTATATGGAGAACTTGAGGAATTGTAATTTTTCCTTTGTCGCCCCAGCTTTTGACTGTTTTGTTCAAAAATGCCGAGGCCTCAGCGTAAATATAGGAACCGACGATCATTCCAGCGACAAAGATCCCGGCAAATATATCTCCCTGACCGAGGGCCGCCGCGCCAGTGCCTGGGCAGTAACCAGCGCATGCAAAACCTGCGCCGAAAACTAAACCGCCAATGATATTGGCCCCTACCTGTGTTGGCTCAATGTGCAATTTCGTATTGGCATTTTTGTGCAAAAAGTAGATTCCTATCATTCCGACCAGCACAGCAGATAGCATGACTCTTACCACGGTGAAGTCTTGAAACAATAATTGACCTTCAATCACCGCGTATTTGCCCACTCCCCCTTTCTGCAGGAGAAAGCCGAAAATCAAACCAAAAACGATGGCTAGGGGCATTTTTGAGCCTTTATCAGAATCTGTTTCCACTTCAAATATTTCTCCATCATCAGTAAATACATTCAATAAATCAGGCGCGCAACCACGACGCCGCCGACGAACATGCAAATGACGGTAATCCACGATGAAACACTAAGTTGCAAGGTTCCGCTGATTCCATGTCCACTTGTGCAGCCGCCTGCGATTCGCGAGCCAAGAGCCGCTAAGATTCCGCCGGTAAAGCCGAGAACCCCATATAACACGTTGTGGTCAGTGCCATAATGTTGAGTCCACATCGGAGGAATTCCACGCAGGCCAAATTCGCCGCCCGTAATGGCTGCAATTGCTGCGCCAACAAATATGGAGAGGGCAAAGACAAATTCCCAATTTACAGCTGGTGGCTTCTCCTTAAAATAGGCCAGGCCCATTGTGTGTTGAGGTGCAACGGCCTTGCCGATTAAGCCACTGACAGAGGCATAAAAAGATGACACTCCAATTTTCTTGCCGGCAAAGAAGAATGTGCACCAGCTGAGAACGCCAATCAGCGCGCCCACCACATATGGTGACCAGGCTCCAGCCGTGTAGACAGTCGATTGTGAGGCCTCAGCAAAGGCCGGGCTCCAGGTGCAAAGGAACAATATAATGAAAGCGTATTTTACTTGGTCGGTGTAGGTTCGCATGAGTGCCCCGTTTGTTGCTTACCTGATTGCTTTTCAATTACTGATTGATCAAGTGTTTGTTCTTTGTCGGGCCCTGAGACCAGCGGTTTATTTTTCTTTTTCCATGCTGTAATTCCGCCTAATAGATTGAACACGTTTTTCCGCCCTGTCCGGGCAAGCATGCTGACGGCTAAACTCGCCCTGTGACCGACGGCACAAGTGACAGCCAGCGGTTTATTAGCATCTAACCGCTCAAGAATGTCGTCGACTTCTGGAATAAAGCCGACATAAAGATGCTTAGAATCACGGACATGGCCTGATTCATACTCTGTAATGTCGCGAACATCGAGCACGGTCATTTCGTCGATACAAGTTGACTCAACGCTGACAGTGCCGGTAATTTCAATCTCAAAACCAGCATCTCGCCATGCCTCGAAGCCCCCGGCTAAAATACCGGCAATGTTATCTACGCCCACTCTTTCGAGAAACAGAAACGCTCTTTCAATGTCTTCTGGTCGGTCAAGAACGAGGAAGACCGGCACTTTATCATCGGCAACCCAACCGACGAACACTGGCAATCCTTCAAGCCAAATGCTGAATGAATCGGGAATATGGCCACCGGCAAATGCTTCGGGTAAACGTGTATCTATTACGATGCCTGATGGCGACTCACGTTTGAAGTGATGCGCAGACAAAACGGAAATGAATTCCGCGCTTTTGTGGAGAGGTATCCCGCCTTTTAGATTGAGCACTTCCATCAGTTTAAAATAAGGAGGGCGTGGAATTCGCTCTTTGAGCTTACTTTGGATGAATTGGTCTCTAGTTTGCGTGAAGGCGGGGTTATAAGTGCGCTCGAATCCAATTGTTGAGTCGTCGTACCCAGCAATGTTTCCGCCGCACACAGAGCCTGAACCGTGCGCCGGAAAAAGAAGAGTCTGATCTCCGAGGGGTAGAAGCTTATTTTGAATACTGTCAAAAAGAATACCGGCATTCTCTGCTGTTTTATTAGGATCGGGCAGGTCTGTTCGACCGGCAGCACCAATAAAGAGCGCATCGCCTGTAAATACAGACCAGGTACTATTTGGTTTTTCGTTCATATACACGGCGTAAGATACGCTCTCAGGCGTATGTCCTGGAGTATAGAGGCAGCGTAAGGTCAGATCTCCGAACACTAGATCTTCGCCATCTTCGAGAGTAATGTCACTGTGGGCGGACAGTGGATGTTTTCCGGAAACAACTTTTGCTCCAGTGATTTCACGAACTTGCGCTGAACCAAGTACAAAATCTTCCTGGCGATGGGTTTCGAAAACATATTGTATTTCAAGCTTATTTTTTCGCGCAATTTGCAAATATTCGCCTATGTCGCGCCTTGGATCAACAATTATGGCGTAACCATTGG
>JADYXQ010000059.1 GCA_021772135.1 Candidatus Obscuribacter sp. | reverse complement strand
GGTTGGTATCGTCTCCGGCCCACCAGCCCCAGCCGCCGTCGCCGTGCTGGTATTCGTTCAGCTTGGCGATACCGGTTTTATAAACCGTGGTGAACCTCTTTTGTTCGGCAGCGGTCAGTGGCGCACCGAGTTTTTTATTCAGCTCGATTGCCACAACAGACGGCATCAAACGCGACATGGTCTGTTCGGTGCAACCGTAAGGGTAGTCAATCAAATCGGCAAACTTATCGATTACAGCACCGATGGTGGAAGAAGATAGATTGAGAGAGCGGCTCTGAGTGCCGGTAGCGGCGTCAATAATGGCCGGAAGTGTGAGGTCGGCTACGCTTTCATCTTTCAGCATGCCTGACTGCACAACGGTGACGGGGATACCCAGGGCGTTCACCGCGATTTCTTTTTCTAAAGCATCGGCAGCTGTCTGGCCTCTAGCCACCAGCTTGATTCTAGCTTTACCCAGTTGTTTGGCTGCGATGGGCCAGTCAAAGCGCGCGGCTTTTTCAGGTTCGATGGTGAGCACTTGCTTCAGTGGTGTTTCGGTGCTGAGCTCGTCGCCCATGGTCAGGCTCAAGTCGACTTTTTGAGCTTGATTGGTGTAATTATGCACCACAGCTGTAACCGTGCCCTGGTCGCCCAGGCTGAAGAAACGTGGCAGTGCCAATCTGGCAATGATGTCTTGCGTCACCATTACTTTTTCGATGGTGGCACCAACATTGGTTTTCATGTCGATACCGCGCACAGTGGCACGCCAGGTGGTGAGATTGTCGGGCAATTTAACGATTGCTTTGGCCTCGCCTTTTTCATTGGTGACGAGTTCAGGCACCCAGGCGGCTGTATCGCGGAAGTCTTTGCGTACTTTCGGTTCTAACTTGTCTGGTCCACCTGAATATTGTTCGGGGAATGAACAAACAGTAGTAACCCAGTTAGGCAGCCTCTGGTAGAAGAATTTCTTGATGTCGGCTGCTGTTTCGGCGCGAATGGAATAAATGCTTTCGTCTACCACTCCCAGTGAAAGTTCTACGTCTTTCACCGGTTTACCCAGCTGGTTCAAAGCCTTAATGGTATAGGTGGCATTCTCGCCCGGTTTATATTTCTCTTTGTCGGAGGCAATGGTCAAGTTAAGGAAATGGCTTTCAGGGCTGACCATCACCACTTGTTCTTGATTGTAGAACTGTTTGTTTCTCGCCACCAGTGAAACGGTAACGTAGAAGTTAGGTGTGTAAGCGTCGGTCACCGGAATTTCTACCAGTTGCGCCGCCGAGGTCAGGGGCACAGTTTTGAAGCTGTGCAGCTTAGTGCCTTCGATGCAAACAATCGCTTCGGCGCCGTCAGTGCCGGTAAATGGACCGGTAATAATAAGCTTGGCTTTGTCACCTGGTTGATAAACACGCTTATCGAGTTTGAGTTTAAGCGGTTCTTTTTTAGCGTCTGAAGCGGCCAGCATAAATGGTTTGCTGCCACTGGCCACCCAGATAGAGCTTGCGTCTTGTACTTTATGGCCGGCTTTGTCTACGGCCTGGGCAATGACATAATAGCTGTCTGAAGCCCACTTCGATTGCGTATTTAAGTCAATGTGCACTTCACCTTTTTCGTTGGTGGTGGCAGATTTTTCTTCTAAGGTTTCAGCCGGGCGATATTCATATTTGAAGCGATCATATGGATAGCGCATTAGTTTTACCGAAACCGCTGTGTTCACAGGTTTGCCCTGATAGTCAACGGCTTTGATGTCAACGCCCATAGACTGCCCGGTTGTCACCACATAATTTGTGGGCGTGACCGCAAGCAAAAAGTCAGCGGCGGTTTCTGTCAGCGAACCGCTACCCACCACAGATAATCTGCTGATGTCGGTAACTTCCGCTTCTACTTTGAGTTTTTTGTCGGCATATTCATTGCCGGGAGGACCGGCTGTAGCTGCCCCTGGTGCGGTGGTGGCAAATTCTACAATTGCTTCACCATTGGCGTCGGTTACAGCAAATCCTTCTGCGCTGAAATCACCGGCGCCGTCATAATAATCGGCGTCGTACCAGTCGTCGAAGAAACTAAAATACTCTGGTCTATCGGTTAAGCGCCAGCGTGTATTCCAATCGGTAGATGAATAGACGTTGTACTTCACTCTGGCATTGGCTACAGGCCCGCCGAAGAAATAAGTGGCTCGCACTCTTGCTCTTGCCTTATCGCCAGCGATAACGCGTTCGGTGATGGGCAACACTTCAACTTGATATTCAGGTTTTCTGTACTGAGCAATTTCGAAGCCCTGATAGCTGGTGGTGCCATCGGCATATTTGACTTGCACTTGATAGCCGCCGGTTTTACCGTCGGCCGGTATTTCTACCAGGCCGTGGAAAGTGCCATGAGCATTGGTTTTCAGTTTGAAACTTTTGAGTTGGTTGTTGTCCGGATCTTCTATTGAAATATCCAGTACTTCATTACTACCAGGATTGTTGATACCGTTGTCGTCAACAGCGCGGCACATGCCTTTGAAAAACACTGTTTGCCCCAGTCTGTAAACTGGTCTGTCGGTGTAGAAATAGGTTTTGTGCGTATCGCTGTCTGATCTGTAGTAGCTGAATCCGCTGTAGGCCTTGTTGGCCCCCATGGTGCCGAGCAATACCAGATCATAACTTAAGCGGTCGCGCACATCTTTTGCCAATACCAGATTGGCCATGCCGTCGGCCCCGGTCTTGGCGTTGATTTTGCTATCAAGATCGATTTCGCCGTTGTTTCGTTGATAGATATTTAAATCAACGCCGGGCAATCCTTTTAGTGTATTTAAATCGACAGCTTTAACCAGTGTTCGGTCCGGTGCGTGTTTGATGATCAAACCCACATCGCTGACTGAAAACCAGGTGAGGGCTTTAGCAGTGCTGCGACCGAACATATCGGTAACGTGTGCCAGAGCAAAATAATCGCCGGCTGGAAGTGGTGCATTCATTTTGAATTGTGCACTCGATGAATCGCTGTCATCCATTGTCAGGTCGCGTTTAAAGCTGGCTACAGGCTTGTCGTGCTCAAAAGGGCTGACAAATTTTTTCGATGAATCAACATAGATACTGAAGTCTGACGAGAGCGTAAGACCGGTGCTCTTTGACTTACCCATCAGACCCAGAAAATCTTTCTTGTAAATTTGCACATCGGCATTGACTGCGCCGGTAGCGTTGATCCAGAAGTGCGGCGCTTCTCTGGTGGTGAAAACTCTGGTGTTGGAGGCGATGTTGACGGTGGGGTTGAGCAGAGACAATTCCACTGTTTTGGGAAGAGTCTGTGGCGGCCCTTGCGCCACAAATAAATTGTTGACTATAGCTGTAGAAAATCCTGGTGCCCGCGCGCGCAAAGTATATTCGCCCACAGGCAATTGTTCGATTTTAAAAGTGCCGTCTTTGTTTACCCAGGCGCCCCGTTCTACTGCTGGACCTGAGCGAGGGCCGTTGACAAGTACAAAAACTTTATTCTGCTTCAGGTCATAGGTCTTAAGGTTGAAACCTTTTTCTTCCAGTGCAATTTGACCTGAAATCGAGCCCATGGGTTTGTCGAGCATAACCGCAGCCATGGCCAGAATCACCACCTGCAAACCGACAAATACCCAGGTTGCCAGTGGAGCGCGCCTGCCCTGAGAATATTGCAATGACCTGATTTCACCTGAAGACATGGGCTTTTATCCTATACATCTGGCACGGCTCAGAGGGGGTTATACCAGCTTTGACTTTGCACTGCATCACTTGATAATGGGCGTCGCTTGCTTCGCCGGGAAGCAACACAGCGGCCTTTCCGCCACTTCTAACCATGAGGCCGTCAAGCATCGGGTGCAGGCTGACGTTGCGCTCCACAGGCTCTATTTGGTCGATCACGGTTACTTGCGTTTTTATCTCCGGCAGTTCTTGTTTTTTAATCGGCGGAAATCGATATTCTTTGGTCAGGGCGTTTTCAGTGGTAAAGATAGTGGCAGCCACCAGATTTCTCTCGGTGCCGCTAATCTGCCCCCAACAGGCGCGGGTTTTACCGTGTTTGCTCAAAGTGACGAACAATCCTTTTGATTGCCCATAAGAAGGATGGATATTTTTGCTCATAGCCTCCACAAGATTGCCCATACTTTTAGGATGATCGCTGAAGTGATTGGACAGAGTTATCTTTGCCACTTGCAGCAGGGTGGCTTTCTCGCCGCGCTCAACCGCCTGCGCCTGCGGGACCGGCCCAAGCAAAAGCGCCAGTAAAAATATGCGTAGGTGCAAAAACATAAGCAGGCGCGTAACCAAGGCAACCTCTTGGGGTGTGGCTTTCTTATACTTCACCTATTATCGACTGTTGCCTCCAAATCGTCGCCCATGATGTGTCAGAATTGCATGAGCTAGAGGTCAAATGGTTGTCAACTGCGTGTAAGTTGAGACAATAAAGTAATGGCTAACATCGATAGACGTGGATTTATTCGCTCCCTGTTTGGGATCACTGGCGTGCTTCCGGTGGCCCAGCAAATGGCAGAAGCTCGGGGCCAGGTTTCCTTTTTCTGGTGCAATTTAAACAACGGTCAGGTGGGCTTTCCTACCGGTTTGTCTGTGCCTACAGAGCGCCCAGGCTCGATTATGAAACTGGTAGCGGCGGCGGCCTTAATTGACGAAGGGCTCTATCATGGCAATGAAAAATATCAGTGCACAGGCACTTATACAATAGGAAAAGAAGCGGTGCATTGCCAGAATGCCCACGGCAAAATTGATTTGACCCAGGCGATTGGAAAATCTTGCAATATATTTTTCGCTCAAGCAACAAAACATCTAACTGCCCGCGCTTTTCTCGATAAGGCCAGACAGTTTGCCCTCGATAAACCCTGTGCCGGCACCGCTTCTGGTGCGTTTCCGACTGAGCCCAGCCAGAGCGGGTCGCTTCATTATGTACTTGGTCTGGCACCAGATTTAACACCATCGGCCCTGCAGCTTATGCGTCTGGCCGCCCTTGTTGGTATTGCTCCTGGTGCCGCGCTTGCTCCCCTGCATTCCGCCGAGAATTTAGATTTGAAAGCAAAAGAGCCGCTGTTCGTCTCGCCTCTCACCGCTCTGTCGCACAAAGTTCTAGCAGACGGCATGCGCCTTTCGGCCACCGCCGGAACAGCCAAAAAACTTGACGAGGGCGACAAGCTTAAAGTAGCGGCAAAAACCGGTACCACTCCTCACGGCAACAAATTTCAGTCTTATGTGATCGGTTATTTTCCTTACGACAAACCGGCTCATGCCTTTGTGCTCTATGCACCTTCAGGCACTTCGCAAGATTCGGCGGTGCCCAAGGCTAGAGGCTATCTGATGTCGACTACCTGGCCTTAGCGACGGTGAAAGTCTTCGTCTTACAAAATAGGCTCTGCCGCTGGTTGTTTCTTCTTGTTTTTACTCTCAGCTTTGCTCTCAGCCTAGCGTTACCGGCCGCTCATGCACTGCCTGCCGAAGTGCACGTCAGTTTGTTTCAAGCCAATAATAATTTGTCTAAACTGATTATTGACGGACCACATTCTACAGACTCGAGCGGCACTTCTAGTGGCGGGCACTGCGAATTTTTTATAGATAAGAACGCTCTGGTATCAAAAGAACGGCAGGCGGTGGTGCGTCATTTTTCTGGTCGGTGCGTGGTGCGTGGCACTGGCGGCCCGCTTCTTCTATCTGATGGAAATAAACAGAGACGCTACCGCGGCAGATTTGTAATCACCATTGAACGCGGCAGATTACATGTGGTCAATGTGGTCGACAGCAAATCTTATATCACTAGCGTAGTTGGCAGTGAGAGCCTGCCTGATTTTCCACTGGAGGCACTGAAGGCTCAGGCGGTTTTAGCTTCTAGCGTTTTGGCCAGGCATAGCGGCAGCGGTGCACTGGGTGATACCACAGAAATTCAAGCGTATCTTGGTAGCGAATATGAACGCCCCCTGGCAAAACAAGCTACTGATGCCGTATTTGGCCAAGAGCTGAAAAACAAAAACGGTTTTACCGCTGCTGTTTATTATCACTCTACTTGCGCTGGTGGCACCAGTGACGCACGCCAAATGTTTTCAGGAAAAGCACAAAAAGGTGTGGCTGTTAATCAGATCAAGTGCGACTATTGTCAGGCTTCTCCTTTTTTCAAAACTCATTCAGTGACAATACCAGTAGCCCAGGTCAAAGCAAAACTTGGTTTTTTGCCTATAGCCGTTGAAAGTGAAGATTGGCAAAAACGCCCCATGCAAATAAAAGTGTTGAAGGCTGATGGTCGCAGCGCTCAAATTTCCGGTTACGAAGTCTGGCTTAAAATTGGGCAGAAACTCGGTTGGGATACCGCTCCTGGCATGCGCTACAACTTTGAAAACAGCAAAAAAAATTTTATTCTGCACTCAAGCGGAGCTGGTCACGGTTCCGGTCTCTGTCAGTGGGGCGCTGCCACCATGGCGCGTAAAGAAAAAAACTATAGGCTAATCTTGAAGTATTATTTTCCTGATTGCACATGCACTGCCGCCCAGTGACCGATAACGACTGCCACTTAATTACTTAGAGATATTGGGCTGCCGAGGCTCTTCTTGTCGCCACCGCCTAGTGCAGGCACGCGCGACCTGGGTATATGACTGTTGGGTTTCACGTAAGGACGTTTAATGGATACATCGGTGGCTATCGTAGCCGTAGGCCTAATCGTATTTTTGGCCCATCTTTTTGCTGTAGGCTTCGAGAAAACGCGCATTCCCGATGTGTTGCCTCTTGTGATACTGGGCGTGCTGATTGGCCCGGTTTTCCATTTTGTTAAACCGGATGATTTTGGTCAGGTGGGTCAGGTCTTCACCACTCTGGCCCTTGTTATCATCTTGTTTTATTGCGGTCTTGAACTCGATCTCAATTTGTTGATGAAATCTTTTTTGCCGGCCCTCAAGCTCGGTCTGATAAATTTTGCCGTGACTGTGGCCACGACAGTCTGGCTTGGCATGCAAGTTTTAGGTCTTGGCCCTACTGAAGGTTGCATTCTTGGATGCATTGCTGCCGCATGTTCACCGCCGGTGGTAATACCGATGTTGGCAAAATTGCGCGCCACCGAACAAACGCGCACCATGCTGATTTTAGAGTCGACTATTTGCGAAGTGCTCGGTATCGTGTGCACTCTGGCATTTATCAAAGTAGCTACTCAAAGTTCTGTGCAACCGGTCGCTATGATCGGTCACATCATTGCTTCGTTTATTATGGCGGCCATCATCGGCCTGGCAGCAGGTGTGCTCTGGTCGAAATTGCTTACAGTGGTGCGTCACGTTGATGACAATATTTTTTGCACTCCGGCATTTGTTTGCATTGTTTTCGGCACCGCCGAATTATTCGACTACAGTGGCCCTGTGGCGGCGCTGGTTTTTGGTCTGGTGCTCGGCAATATCAAAGAGCTGAAATTCTTGAAAGGCCTGCGAGGAGTGCATGGAGAAGCGGTAAGTTTGACCGCGCAGGAGACTACATTTTTTGCCGCCCTGGTATTTTTGCTCAAATCATTGTTCTTCGTCTATGTCGGTTTATCGATGCAGTTCGACTCAGCCAGACTTGTTGGCGCGGCATTGATTCTCACGGTCTGGACGCTGCTTGTGCGACTCGTTGTAGTGCGCTTCACCACCAGCGATAAACTGTCTGTATATGACCGCTCTCTGGTGGCAATCATGGTGCCAAAAGGTCTGGCGGCCGCCGTGCTGGCATCGCTTGTAATTCAGTCGGGAGTCAATGGAGCCGCTATTATTCGCGAGGTTGCTTTCGGCGTCATTCTCTTCAGTATTGTGCTGGTTGCATTTCTTGCTTTCTTTCTCGAGCAAGGTTGGCTGGATGGTTTCTTCACTTACGTGTTTGGTCGCAACGCGCCCCTCAAGCCGGACCCTGCTCTGGTTGTTACCGGCACCTTCTCACACGCCTCGGCGCTCGAGGCTGCTAGAAAAACGCAAGCGGATACTGAGGCCGGTTTGAAGGCTGTTCCAGAGGAATAAAGGCGGGGCGTGGGTTTGGGTTGTTTGGCGGGTAAATCAGGGCTGAGGTCTGAGCCTTTGAAAGCTGTAGGTGAACCCGACAGAGATTTTTGCGCGAAAATCTCTGTTCTGGTACCGGCTCGATTTTCATGACTGTTCACAAGCGTTTACTCTGCACGTAAAATTCGCAAGTTTCGTGAACGGTAGCTGATTGCGAGACTTTGGAACTAAACTGGTTACGGCCTCGTCGTGAAGATTGCGACTAATTGCAGGCATCTCTTGTGGACTACCGCCGCCATGTCATCACCAATTCTGGTATGTGAAAAATGTTCGAAACTTGGCGCGATCACTTGTGCACATGGCCAACCGGATGTGCCGGCACCTTATGTGATACCAACCAGAGTCAAGCCTAATTTACCGCACGACGCTCGCTTAGATGATTCGCTTCTACGCGGCTACTCTTTGCAGGGCGAGATTGGTAGCGGCGCCACTAGTACTGTTTATAAAGGCATTCAACGGGAAAGCGGCAAGATCGTCGCGGTTAAAGTTTTAAGTAAATCAATCGCCAAAAACGAAGCGATGATTGAGCGTTTCAAAAAAGAAGCCTATATCAGCAGTCAGCTTTTCTCTCCTTACACAGTCTGGACGCTTGATTATGGCCTGCTGCTTGACGGTCGACCTTTCATGGTGATGGACTTTATTGAAGGTAAATCGGCAGGTGATCTGGTTGAAGAAGAGGGTGCCGTATCGTTAGAGCGCGCTCTGCCCATATTTTTTCAAATCGCTACAGGCCTGGCTGACGCGCACGCCCACGGCATTATGCACCGCGACATCAAGCCTGATAACGTCATGCTGGTTGAAGAAAATGACATGCGCGATTGGGTCAAAATTATTGATTTTGGTATCGCCAAAAGTTATGTAGGCCTCTCAGAACCTGATGCCGAGTCCACTGGCGAATTTGCAGAAGAGAGCCTGGGCTTGACTCACTCCGGCGTAGTAATCGGCAGCCCGCTCTACATGAGCCCTGAGCAATGTCTTGGCTCCGCCATCGATCATCGCACCGACGTCTATTCGTTTGGTTGCTTTATGTACGAAATGCTTACAGGGTACTCAGTATTCGAGGCATCAAGCGCTGAAAATATGCTGTTCAAACATATCTATGAAATTCCAGTAGCAATGTCTGAAAAAGCTCCATCACTTACTCTTCACTCAGAAGAGCTGCTCTCGCGCGTTGAGCAAATTGTGCGCCGCGCTCTTGCCAAAGATCCTGACAATCGCTATCAGCTAGCTTCAGACATTCGCATAGACTTGCGGGCCTGTATCAATCTTCTGCCGACCAGTCAGCCGCTGCCACTTGATTAACTTAACTGCCCAGGCGGATGCATACTCGTTAATTTGCCCGGTATGAAGACAAACAGCAAGGTCGGGCGATATCATGTATATGTCGTTTTTGTCTATAAGTTCTAGTCGAGGTAGGAAGGTATGCAGTCCACCCGTAAAGTCGCGTCCAACCGGGCAGATCAGTTTCAAGAGTCGGTTATACGCGAAATGTCGCGGCTGTCGGCGCAGCATAAGGCCGTCAACCTGGCCCAGGGCCTTCCTGACTTCCCCTGTCCACCGGAGCTGAAAGAAGCGGTGACCCGGGCAGTTTTAGACGATGTCAATCAGTATGCCATCACCTGGGGCGACAAAGCTTTGCGCCAGTCACTGGCCGACCAATTTAAGAAGTTCACTGGCCTGACCGTCGAGCCCGAAACCGATATCACAGTGTGCTGCGGCGCTACTGAAGCCATGGTTGCCACCATGCTGGCACTGGTAGACGTCGATGACGAAGTAATCGTCTTTGAACCCTTTTATGAAAACTATGGCCCTGACTCCATTCTTTGCGGCGCCAAACCTCGCTACGTCAAACTGCACGCGCCTGATTGGACATTCGACGAAGCCGACCTGGCCGAAGCTTTTAACGACAAGACTCGCGCCATCATTATCAATACTCCGCATAATCCCACTGGCAAAGTCTTCAGTTTGGAAGAGATGACAGCCATCGCTAAACTCTGTCAGAAACACAATGTGCTTGCCTTCACCGATGAAATTTACGAACACATTTTGTACGACGGTGCCAAGCATGTGTCTATGGCTGCCCTTCCCGGCATGGCTGAATTGACTGTGACAATCAATAGTTTGTCTAAAACCTACAGCGTCACCGGTTGGCGAGTAGGTTGGGCCATTGCCAGCCCTGAGTTGACTCTGCCTATTCGCAAAGTGCACGATTTTCTTACCGTGGGTGCACCGGCACCGTTGCAACGAGCTGGTGTCACTGCCATCAATATGCCTGACAAATATTATGACGAACTGAAAGCAAAATACACTGAGCGCCGCACCATGATGCTCGATATACTCGATGGCGTCGGCATTCCGTATTTCAAGCCGCAAGGCGCATATTATGCATTTTGCGATATCAGCAAACTCGGTTTCAAATCAGACATGGACTTCACCAAGCACCTGGTTAAAGATATTGGTGTAGCAGTGGTGCCCGGCGGCAGTTTCTTCGGACCTGACGCTGAAAATCGCCATAATTATGTGCGCTTCTGTTTCAGCCGCAAAGACGAAACCATGCTGGCAGCCAAAGAAAGATTGGCCAAACTGAAAAAATAATCAAGCCCAAGGTAACCCTAGGAGGCTGATTGCCGCGCAAAAATTCCGCACTAACGCCATGGCGATTGATCGTCTTCTGGACCTCATTCATGGTTTGTTTTTTGTTCGGAATTTTGGGCGGTCACATTGAAGCCTTTTCTTTTTTTGTGGCGCTGCAATTCTTTTTGATTTTATTGCCTGAGATCATGGCTGTGAGTGCTTTGCCACTGTGTGCCAACGGGAGGCCGCTGCTGGCATTGAAAATCAACAATGCCGCTCTGGCTCTCGATGACACCAATTCCCTGGTGCTCTGGTCAAAATCTTGCAGCTTGCTTTATAGCGGTGATTTGGAGGGCGCGCTGGCAGTGTCGTCTGAGCTTATTGAGCTTGATCCAAAATCTTTGCTCGGTTACAAAATCAGAGCAATCGTGCGCATGAATTATTGCGATTTCGCTGAGGGCGAAGAAGATTGCAAAATCGTGCTCAAAAGCGCTCCCAAAGATTTTATCGCTTATCTAAATAGAGCCTACGCTCGTTTGCACATGGGAAAATTTGAAGAGTGTCTGGCTGATTGCGACAGCGTTTTAAAACTAAAGAAACTGCGGGAGAATGCCTATTTCGTTAGAAATTCAGCTTTGCTTGAATTGCACCGTCTGGTTGATGCTGAAGCCTGCGTGCAGCAAATGAATAAAATGGGCAGCAAGAGTTTTCTCGTTCCCCTGGCAACAGCTACTTATTATTGTCACTGCTACCGCTATGAAGAAGCGCTGAGCATTTGCGCCAGCATTCCCAGAGACGTCAATGCCAAAGCCTTTCTCGGCATTCAAGCCACATCTTACATTGGCCTCAGCGAAGGTGAGCTGGCAGTGCAATGCGCCACGGCACTGATAACTGAGTATCCGCATTTTTATTCAGGATATTTTTATCGGGCCACCCTTTTAACAGAGGCCAATTTCCTAGAGCAGGCCATGATCGATTGCAATATGGTGCTGGCGCTGCAGCCGTATTTAAGCACGGTCAATACTTTGCGGGCGCGCTTGTTTTTGGCCAAAGGTGACTTTGAAAATTGCATGAATGAATGCGACCAGGCTCTTGTGAAAAACCAGTTCGATGTAGAAGCCATGGCTACTAAAGCGCGTTGTCTCGTGGCTTTAGGACGCGCGGCTGAAGCCATTATTGAATGCGCTCGCGCCCTGGAAATTGAACCGATCAATTGCAATTCCCTGGTTGCTTTAGCTCTGGCAAAAGCTGAGGTGGAGGGAGCGGCAAGCGGGCTGACTTTGCTCGAACGTGCTATGGTCAATGATCCGCACTCACGTTTTGCCTATGAAAGCCGCAGCAAACTTTATGCAACCCTTGGTGAAATGGCGCGATCGAAAGCTGATCTTGAACGGTACGAAAATATGCAGAGGCAGTTGGTTCTTGGTGTACAACAAAAGCTGGTGATGCATCTTGAGGGGGTCGGATATTGAAATATATTCGGCCTGTAATTTTGTCTTTGCTGATTGCATTAGTTCAACTCTCTGCTGCTTCGGCTACTCCTGGGCCGCAAGCTAAAACAACTCAAGCTAAAACAACTCAAGCTAAAACAACTCAAGCTAAA
The DNA here is from genome assembly GCA_021772135.1 of Candidatus Obscuribacter sp. Taxonomy (GTDB): domain Bacteria; phylum Cyanobacteriota; class Vampirovibrionia; order Obscuribacterales; family Obscuribacteraceae. Next base: position 8,418 of record JADYXQ010000059.1, on the reverse strand, counting down.
ACAACTGCTGCGAAAGTAGAACACGCTATTCATCTGATTGAAGACGGTCACATCATTGAAGGCCGAAAGCTACTACGGCCTTTTTGCCATCGTCCAGATACCACCGCTCGAATGTATTTCGGACTGGCGCAGAGTTACATTGAAGATCCTGAAATGGATCCAAAAATGAACAATGAAATTTTGAACGACTTGAATATGGCTATTAAACTTGAGCCTGACAATGGTGAGCATTACCGCTACATGGCTCGTTTTTACAATGTTCAAGGTCAGTGGAAAGATGCCCTCATTTACGAACAAAAGGCGAAAGCCAAGGAATTAACGAATGAGCCTTTCTAAACACGAGAAGAATTTTGTCTGGTCTCTTGTTGCTATTGTTTGCTCGGTGCAAGTTTGCCTCTCTACCGCTTTGGCGCAGCCGGCTAAACAAGGTGCAAAACCTGTTCCCAGCACCAAGCTGGAGAGGGCCTTCGCTCTTATTGCCGACGGCCATGTGCTCGAAGGCCGCCGCATGCTCATACCATTTTGCCATCGGCCTGATACCACCGCCCTCATGTACTGTTATCTGGCGCTCAGTTATATTGACGATCCTGAAATGGATTCAAAAATGAACAATGAGATTGTGAACGATTTGAACATGGCTATCAAAATGGATCCTGATACCGGCGAATATTATCGCTACATGGCTAAATATCATAATATTCAAGGGCAGTGGGACGAAGCGCTTAAGTACGAAGACAAAGCGCTTAAAGCGAAAAAACCTGATCGTGCCGCTTTAAAGGAGCGCTCAGGCACTTATGCTAGTTTAGGACGCTATAAAGAGGCACTGACAGATCTTGACGCCTATCTGGCAAAAGAAGTCAGCACCCAGAACACTTACTTTATCAAGGCGACACTGCTGCAAGAACTGAAGCGTTACGATGAAGCGGCTAAATTTTATCGTTTGTCTATTGGCCTGCGTAACCAAGATCGAACCATAATTCAGTTGGCTCGTTGTCTTGATCTTGCCGGTAAATATCAAGAAGCTATTAGCGAATTGAATAAAGTAATTAAAACAACTCCGTTAGATGATGAGTCTCTGGTAATGCGCGGGCGCCTCCATCGCAAGAATAAAAATCTACAACTTGCTGTTAATGATTTTTCTAAAGCTCTCGAAATCGAACCGAGAGCCAAAATTTATACCGAACGCGCATCGCTCTACAGACAGCTAGGACAAAAAGCAGCCGAGGTTAAAGACCTGGCTAAAGCCAAAGAATTAACGAGTGAGCCTTTCTAGAGCCGGTTTGACCGAATCATGGTGGCAGTGCTTTGTACAAATTTTTTTCGACTGTGCTGCATCATGCTTGACCACATTGTCGATGCAAAATATAAAAAGCACTGCGCAGAGACGAACCAGCGATAAGGTTGCTGGAACGCTTTTGAGCATTAATGCGAGTTACCAGTTATAAAACTCAGATTTGAGAGAATTACGCCTTGAGTAACCAGGCACATGATAAGAATCATTCCTGCGGGCATGAATTTCTTTGTTTTGATTAAGCGCATGATAAACACCAGATCTAACAATGTGATTACAACCAGGCCTGATATCAAAGCCGCTTGCATGTTAACAAAGCCAACTGCAAAACAAAGGTCTAAAGCGACTGAACTTGCCACCCCGGCAATCAAAGAGGCTTTGCTTTTTGCTTTTTTGAAGCCGATGATTCCGCCTACCAATACCATGGTTGAAAGTATTAATAGAGCGTAGTGAGCAACTTGCATCGTATATTTTTCCTGTAGATTCGGGCTTCTATTTTACTGCTGTTAATTGTGCGAGGGTTGAAAAACTCTTTCGATTTCCTCATCTTTTAAAACAAATCTTTCATCGTCTTCCAGTTCTGTGCCGCTATCGGCCCTTCGGGCAATCCAGGTGCCAAGGCCGGCTCCGCCGCCGGCAGCTGTGGGCAAAATCCACCAGGTGCCCGAAATCACATTGCCGTCGGCATTCATTGTGCCGACATATTCCACCGGGTCCAGGTTGCTTTTAAAATATTTTTTGGAAAAGCGCAGGTCAGGGTAGCTGAAGGTGCCGTTGACAATGGCTTCACCGAGCTGACCGTCGTCTAATATGCTGCCTTCCAGGTGCGGCCCGATTTCGATAAATACCGCTTCAAAGCTGCCTCCGTCATTGCGACCAAAGTAAAAATATTGTCCCATCCAGCTGCCCGAGACGGAATGGTTGGGTGCGCCGCCACTGCCACTGCCACTTCCACTAGATCCGCTGCCAAAGCCGGTCATTTGGTGACAACGAACTGGTCGATGACTTTGCCCTTGCTGTTGATTTGTTTGATGGTTAGTGTTTTGTCGTTGACATCCATGACAGTGAAAGAATAATCGTTAGAGTCATATTTGAGAATGAAATCAGACGGTAGGCCCTGCAAATAGAGTCTGGCTCCACCTGCTCCGGTGACTATGTGAATGGTTCCTTTCGGAATAGTCTTAGTGACGCCGTCATATTCGGTATCGGTAGTCAGGGCACCAGTGACGGTGCCATTGGCGTTAACAGTGAAATTCTTCAGGCCTTTCTTGGGCAAGAAAGTGAGTGGATAACTTCGCTCATAGCAATGTGCGTGACCGGCATAGACTATGTCAACCTTATATTTTTTCAGAATGTCGCTTATTAAGCGCATGCGCTGTTCGTTTCCGTGGGGCAAGTCGATGCTGAAGGCCGGCTGGTGGAAAGTGACAAATCTCCAGGTGGCCTTTTGTGCGCCTTTTAAATCGTCAATCAGCCATTTGCGTGTTTTCTGGTCTGTCCAGTCCATATAGTAATTGCCATCAAGAACCGTCCAGTGAGAGTTACCGTAGTTGAAAGAGAAATTCGACATCGCCGGGTAAGCGTCACCGGCAGACTTTTTAAACAATTCCAACTTGCGTTCTTCGCCCACTATGGGCGGCGTGTTGCGGTCACCGTATCCGGTGCCGGGCCCGTTCAGCGGTTGGTTCCAGAAAATAAAATAGGCCATGGCATCAGGATGTTTTTCAAAATTTGTGCCTTTACCATCTAGGGCGATGTCGTGATTACCGAGCACTCCGACGGTATGGATAGAGCGCAGCATAGGCACACTGAGATTTTTGTTGACGCCTTTGTGCGAAGGCTCTTCGGCGTCTTGATTGTAGACGGGAAAGAAATTGGTCAGATACTGGTGAAAGAGGCCGTGTTGATAAACGATGTCGCCTGGAATAACGACAAGATCTGGTTTGGCTTTGAAGACCTGCTGGGCGATGGCGCGCTGACCGTCGGTATTGGCGCCGCAGTCACCAAATATGGTTACCTTAAATGGTTGATCGGCAGATTTTTTTGCCGTAGCTGTCGCCGTAAAAACTTCAGCGCCGCCGGTGGCAAGCCTGTAAGTGAAAGGCGCTCCAGGATTCAATCTGGTAAAGCGGGCGGTGTATTTCTTGACCGGCGCGGCCATACCCGGCAAAGCCACCAATCTCTCTAAAACAGATTCTGCCGGTTTAAAATCCGGCGAATTGCCAGACTTAACTTCCACCTTCCATTTTTGCTGCTCTTGATCGACTTTAACTGAATCTTTTGTAGTGCTGCCGGCGGTGCCGGTAAACCAGACAATAGTGGCAGTAGTAGCGTCGCTTTTGGTTTCATAACCGAGCTGCAAATATGGCTTGACTAGAAAAGTCTCAGCCGCCCAGGCACCGGCGGCAAAATGAAACTGAATTGTCAGGCTGAAGAGACCAAAAATCAGATTGATCCATTTGCGCATGATCAACCTCTTCTGTTTCAATTTGAAAATGGTGCCGAGACGCAGAATTGAACTGCGGACACAAGGATTTTCAGTCCTTTGCTCTACCAACTGAGCTACCTCGGCAGATCCACGCAAACTCAGCGCAGGACTCATTAAGAGTTGGCTCTAAGCGTGAATAAAGCGTTGGATCAATATACCACAAGACTTTTGACGGTCAAATGTCATACGCCTTATTGCTGCGAATCTTTGCGCACAAACTTTATTGCTGTTGTACCGCTGACACTGCCCGGTTGAAAAATGCCGCCACTCGGCAGCCGTCTCCGGCTTTTTTAACGAGAAAATCCATGGTTAGCTGCTGGCTGGCTGGCTGCTGACCCGACATCTGCATAACGAGTGTGCCTGTGACAGTTACAACCACTGAGCCATCAGGGTTGGTAGCCACCGGTTGAATTGAAACCGGCTGGAAAGAGCCCACAGTATTGCCTGAAGCGATGCCCTGCTGCACGCCGACATTCCAGTACATATCTTCGAAAGCTTTTTTCGCCTCAGGAAGCATCCAGGCGTCGGCCTCTTTATGATTGGCCACGGCAGTGGCCATCTGATAGTCCATGGCTTTGGTTATCCACCAGTGCACAAAGTCTGCCGCCAGCTTGGGTGTGAGGCCGCCTGGGGCTGGTTGAGCGCTCTGCTCGGCCGGCTTATGTGCTTGATTCTGGCTTTGCGGCGGGTTGCCCGCTTTGGCTGGGGCTTGATCTCCGCCATCGGCCGCGCCCGGTTTTGCGTGGGTGCCTCGCCTGGAGCCGGTTTTCTCAGGGTTTTCTTGAGGAGGGCTGGCGCTAGAAAACCAGATGCCCGCAATACCTATAACCACAATGGCCATGAGGATTTTGTCATGCATCAAACGTTGTACAAAAGCTCGAAACAGGTCTTGAATCATCTTTATTACTGCGATCTACACTCTCTATCAAATAGCCTCAAGGCGAAAAAATCAACTGGCTACTAGTAATGTTCCCATTCTAAACAATCCAATTGGTTACATGTACAATGTTGTAAGGGTTGCTCCACAGGGACTTTCAATTGGAAGACAAGCGTTCGCAAAAGAAGGGTGATAACGAGCAGGCCGACAAAGTCGCACGCAAAGACACGTCTCTAGACTCTGGCCCGGCTCATATCTCGCCCGACGCCAGTGCTATCGACCTCGAAACTGAAATGGAAAATACCTTTTCTTATGAAGATGAAGGGCCGCGCGAGATCATTCCAGGTTTTGCCGAGATGAAGGCCCTCGATGCCGTGGCTGCCAGCGCCGACATTTATTTGTCTGAGCAAGTGTTGCTGGGCACCGCCAAAGGCAACTACGTCGCTTACACAATCAAACTTCCTGCAGATCAACTGGCCGCTTTGCAGTCAATCTGGCTAGAGCTGAAGCGCCTCTACGGCACTCACTCGCCTGATAAGAGCGGCATGATTCAACAAGCAATTCAAGACTGGCTCAAGCGTTGGGATGGCCCAGATCGTCAGAAACTTCTTAATGAACTGCTCGAAATACGCCAGGACACCAGGCGTCGGCAGTACAAAAAATAATCTATCGCAATTAGTTAGTTAATCGTGTTTGAGGTGGCGCCAGAGGTACCAGCCGAAGCCGCCAACGCAGACGAGCACAATAACTAAGTCGAATTTGTGCCAGATGTCTCGGAACTGTTCCATGTTATCGCCGAACCAGATGCCGACATAGGTGAGGAAATAGCACCAGACCAATGAGCCGACAAAGGTGTAGATCAAAAATTTGCCCAGCGGTGCTCGGAGCACGCCAGCGGGAAATGAGATGAAAGTGCGCACTACAGGCAGCATACGGCAAATGAAAAATGTCATGTCACCATATTTGGTAACCCACTTGTCAGCCAGTTCCATGTCTTTTTCTTTTAAAAGGAAATAGCGGCCGTATTTAGTTAAAAACGGTCTGCCGCCCAGCATGCCGAGATAATATGACGGTATTGAACCAACCACACAGCCTACAGCTCCGGCGAGAGCTGCCAAGTGCACGTTCATTTTGCCTTCTTGCACAAGCAGACCGGCGGTGGGCATGATTGCTTCACTGGGCAAGGGAATATTGGCCGATTCAATCGCCATCATGATCAAGACTGCCAGATAGCCGCCCTGCTCGACGCCACTTTTGATCCACAGCAGAATCGGATCGAGAAATTGATGAAGCACGTGGTCTCCAGATAATTATTAGCTTGCCGAGTGACGATTCTACAGTGCTTTGTTGCTTTTTCCTTTTAGCAAACTCTCAGCATGCGCGATTGTTGGATAATACAACTGATCTGGTAGTCTTCCCGCTATCCGGTGCTTATCGTTCTTATATCTTTGTTCTTTTGAATTTTTGGAAATAGCATGCCACCTGTAATCACGACTTCATATTGCACCATTGCCACCGCCGGTCACGTCGACCATGGCAAGACCTCACTTATCAAAGCGCTGACGGGCATTAACCCCGATCGCCTGAAAGAAGAGCAAGAACGAGAGATGACCACAGACCTCGGTTTTGCTCATTTAGATTTTGAACCTGGACAGAACAATAATAAATTTGTGCTCGGTTTCATCGATGTGCCCGGGCACGGCAAATTTTTGAAAAATATGTTGGCCGGAGTGGGCGGCATCGCCAGCGCGCTACTTGTGGTTGCAGCTGACGAAGGCCCCATGCCGCAGACATTGCAGCATGTGAAAATTTTGAGTTTGCTTGGCGTGCAACACTGTGTAGTTGCGCTGACAAAAATTGATGTTGCCTCACAGCAAGAAATTGCTCAAGCTGAAAGCAAAGTGAAAGCATTGCTGGCTCAATACGACATTGAGCTACTGGCACTGCAGCCGGTATCAACAGTTTCGTCGGTGGGTATTGAAGAGCTGAAAAAAGTGCTTTTCACTTATTTAAGTGGAATAGCGCAAGACGAAGTCGAGTATATTCCAGCGGCAGCCGAGCACTTAAATGATGGGGATGCAGAGGGTGCTGCAGCGCCGGTTGCACCCACCATTTCTACAGAAGCAAAGAAACCCAGTCTTTATTTGCCTGTTGACCGTGCTTTCACCAAATCTGGTTATGGATTGGTCGTCACCGGCACATTAGTTGAAGGCCAAATTGCCGTGGGCGATCAAATTGCTGTTGAACCAGGCGGTGTCAAAGCGCGGGTGCGCGGCATGGAAAGCTTTGGCAAGCAAGTTGACAAAGCCACAGCTGGTCAGCGCTTAGCTGTAAATTTAGCTGTCAAAGATGGCGGCGCTGTGGCAAGGGGACAATGCCTGGCCGGCGACGACCGCGTGGTGGTGCAAAATTTGATCGTGGCTATAACTGATCATGGCGGCCTTGATTTTGACGAACACAAAGTAGCGATTTCGCCGCAACCGATCAAGCTATATCACGGCACAGCTGAGGCAAAAGGCACTCTGCGCTGGCTGGAGAAAACCAAAGACGACGTCGGCAAAATGTTTGGCCATATTCATTTAAGTGAACCAGTTGTAGCCAGGCCGACTAATCGTTATATAGTGCGCTACGGTGACGATGGCATTGCCGGTGGTGCCATACTGATGATTGACCGCCCCCGCTGGTTAACCAGGCAAACCTTGCACGATGTTAGCGCTTTGCTCATTGAAGGTGGCCCTGATTCTCAGCAAAAAGCATTCACTCTGATTGTGGCTGCCCATCCGCTTAAAGCCGTTAATTTGTCGCAACTGCACTGGTTCTTGCCATTTGTGCAATTGCAGGCCGCAGCTGAAGCCGCGCTGGCCGGTGGTGCTGTGATAAGCATTGCTGATTTATTTATGGCGGTCTCGACCAGAGAACAAATTGGTGAGAAAATTCTAGCGCTGCTCAAGACTTTGATGGCCAATGAAGATAACGGACGTTTTGGTGTCAGCATCGAAACCATGCGCAAGAAAACATTCAACACTTTAACTCGCCCGGTGATGCAGGCGATAATTTCTGATCTGGCTGACAGACGGTTGCTTTCACGTCAGGGCGATCGCATATTCACCCGCGATGATGAAGCCGAGAAAGCAGAATTAAAAGCTAAAAACGAGGCCGCGGCTGTTGATGACCCTGCTTTCGTTGCCGCTAATAGATTGCGCGACTCGGTGATGAGCATTTTAAATCAGCATCCGTGTTTAGAAATCGATGACCTGGCCAAACAAGTGAACATCGATGGTAAGCGCATGCGCCTTGTGCTCGGTGAAATGGTGAAAGCTCGTCAGGTGCAAATTGTCGACCACGATTTTGTTGCCACTGAAGGCAAGTTGCGCGCTGCTCACTTGTTGCTTTCAAAGTTGTGGCTCAGTAAAAAAGATATTTCTCCCTCAGATTTTCGCGAAGGTCTCAGTACCACGCGCAAATATGCCATGGCCCTACTTTCTTATTTTGACGAAAACAATGTCACCAGGCGCATGGCTGGTGGCCGAGTGTTACTTAAACAACTGGAAGAGTGAATTTTGGCTTGGTTTGGTATGGGCTTTTGGCTTGCGGTCGGGGGAGTGGTTTTTGCTCGCCTAAAGAATTTTACAACCTATCGGTTGTATGAAAATACAACCCGTAGGTTGTGAGTTTTTGTAATTGGGTCGCTCTTGATATTAGAATTATTCGGTCTGATTAAATCGACTGAAAGGAGACTCGAATTGCAATTGCTGCGCAAGT
>JADYXQ010000058.1 GCA_021772135.1 Candidatus Obscuribacter sp. | reverse complement strand
TGCTAATATTGGCTTTTATGGGCGCAAACCTGTGCACCTTCCTAAAAATACCGGTTAATCTGTTGGTCACCTATGCCACATTTAACGGAACAGTAAATTGAATTTTTAACCAGCCCTACTAGCGTTTTCTCTTTTAATTGCCGGCCAGACATTGAGCATAACGCCGGCCCGGGCTGCGCAAACAATCATGCCTCAGTGGTATCACTTGCAACAAGACGCTTACAGTCTCAAGGCACCGGAAAGGCAACGCAAGCTGGAAGAGGCTCTGGCAGCGGCTGAAAAATATCAACAACCAGATCATTATCCAGAAAGCGAAGTGCTTTTTACTCTCGGTCACTGGAAACAAGAAGAAGGTGATTTGAGTTCTGCCGAAAAATATTTGCGTCAGGCCGTAAGCTTAAAGCAAGATGGGCTCAACATTGTAATAGCAGGAAAAACTGTTGCCACTCCGGCCGCAGGCATCTTTTTGCCAGCCTATTCAACAGTTGATTCTGAAAAGAAAGGCAAGATTCACGCTCTGGCCAATGCTCAAAGCTGGCTTGGCCGCACGCTTCTGTCTGAACATAAATATGAAGAAGCGGCTCAGGTTTTAAATCAGGCCATAGTGCTTTGCGACCAAAATCAGGGAGACTGGGAAGTAATCCTTTTACCTGATACGCTGAAGCCCTACGCGCAAGCTCTGCGAGCGCTTCACCGCGGTGGGGAGGCGGAGGCCGCTGAAAAGCGCGCTAAGGAAATTTTGGCCAAGCGCAGGCTGTTGCTTGACTAAAATATCTGAAACTAGCCACTGACAAATAATTTTATCGCCGCTAAGATTAAAACTACCGCCAGCAGTCTCTGTAGCGCAGCTGAGGTAAATTTGCCGGCACCATATGTAGAGCCAAGTAGAGCGGCCGGAATGGCCGCGAGTAAAAATGGCCAGAGTTGGTAAAGTTGCAAAGGCCCTTCGCTGAGACGGCCCACCAGCCCGCTGACCGAATTGACGACAATGAAAAGGGCAGATATGGCTGAAGTTTGTCTGGTACTGGCCCACCGTCTGAAGATCAAAATAGGACTGAGAAAGACACCGCCCCCGATACCGACAATGCCCGAAAATAATCCCAGCACTCCGCCGATTAAAGCGGCGACCAAAGTTGATGGGGGCTGAATCTGAGGCTCTTCTACAGTAGTGGAATTTTCCGCTCTGGTCGCGTTTTGACTGGGGAAAAATATGAAACGCAGGGCGGCAAGCAAAAGTAGCAGGCCTAAAATAGTGGCGAAGGTGGCCTTGGGTAGAGGCAATCTGGCTCCGGCATAGGCCAGGGGCATTGATAAAATCAAATATGGCACAGCCAGCTTGAAATTATATTGTTTGGCCCGAGCGTAGAAAAAAAGAGAGATACTGGCCACGATTGTGTTGAGGATAAGAGCCGTGGTGGCTATTTCTTCATGCTTTAAACCAAACGAAGAAAGCAGAGCAATATAGCCGGTGGCACCGCCGTGACCGACGGCGGAATAAAGCGCCGCCACTACGGCAACACATAAGCACTGAAGAATAGTCTGTGTATAGTCGATGATTGAGACCTTTAAGCTGATGAAATGTTAGCATCTTGTCTCAAAACGAAATTATTTATCGGCTTCGCCCAGATAAGCGCGATCTACCAGGCTGCGGAGATTGAGCGTTTTAGGCAAGGTGCCGAAAGCAAAGCCGCCGCTGCGGGCGATGCGCGAAGCAATGAAAGCGTCGGCGGCCGTGCCGGGCGATTGTTCGATCATCAGAGCTGCCTGCAGAGCCAGTGCCATTCTTTCAACCAGACGCCTGGCGTCTTGCTCTCGACCGGCGGCTACCACTGCATCTTTGCTGGCGGCATTCTTTTTCAGCGCTTTAATTTCGCGCTTCAAAGCGGCCACGAAATTGTCGTATTGTTTTGAATAGCCGCGGCTTTTTTCTACTTCGCTGATGAAAATATCAAGGCTTTCTGGTTCTTTGCTCACAGCTCTGAGTACATCGAGACAGATGACATTGCCGGAGCCTTCCCATATACCGAGTAGCGGGCTTTCGCGGAAGAGTCTGGGCATGGGGCCTTCTTCTACGTAACCATTGCCGCCAAAACATTCCAGTGCTTCTGCCACCTGCATTGGTGCGCGCTTACAAATCCAATATTTAGAAACGGCGCTGGCAATGCGTTTAAAAGCCGCCTCAGCAGCCGATTTTCCTGCCTGGTCATACGAGCGTGCCACACGCATAGCCATGCGACAGGCAGCTTCTGCTTCAAGAGCCAGATCGGCCAGAACGTTGACCATGAGCGGTTGATCAACGAGCCGTTTGCCAAAAGCAGAGCGCTGCCGCGCGTGATGAATAGCTTGCAAAACTGCCTGGCGCATTAGGGCCGCGGCGCCAATCATGCAGTCAAGCCTGGTGTAGCTGACCATTTCAATCAGAGTGGGCACACCGCGGCCTTCTTCAGAGACCAACCAACCGAAGGCGTCGACAAATTCAATTTCGCTTGAAGCGTTCGACCGGTTGCCGAGTTTGTCTTTGAGCCTCTGGATACGAAGGGTATTCATGGTGCCGTCTGGTTTCCAGCGAGGCACAAGAAAACAGCTTATGCCTTTAGCAGTCTGCGCCAGGATGAGAAAGGCATCCGACATCGGCGCCGAGCAAAACCATTTGTGACCGGTGAGCAAATATGGTTTACCGCCGCCGCTATCAGCCAAGGCGCGTGCTTGAGTGGTGTTGGCGCGAATATCGGAACCGCCTTGTTTTTCGGTCATGCCCATACCAATGGTGATACCAGTTTTGGCTGTAGCCGGGCGAAAACTGCTGTCGTAGCTATTGGAGCGAATCAGTGGCACCCAGATGGCGGCAAGATCTGCTTGTTTGCGCAAAGTAGGAACGGCTGCGTAAGTCATGGAAATGGGGCAGCAGTGACCAGCCTCATTTTGAAATGACATGAAGAGCAGCGCCGCTCTAGCAACATGCGCACCATCGCGTTCGTTTTGCCACGGCAAGTTGTGAATGCCGTGGGCAATGGCGGCAGACATGAGCTTGTGATAGGCGGGATGGAATTCCACTTCGTCTATGCGCTCCCCGAAGCGGTTGTGAGTGTGCAGTACTGGCTCGTTGCCATTGGCTTGCAGAGCCAGCTCAATTGCTTCGCTGCTGCCGGCGAATTGGCCGAAATTACTGAGACGATCTCTGGCCCAAGCTGCTTCGTAGCGCTGAATCAAATCAGAAAGAACACTGTCGCTGGTAAACATGTTGTAGTCCACCAGTGGTGTGGACTGGTTTAACACACTGTGAGTTTCAGTCATGGCTGGCTCTCAAAAAAATAGTGGTTGCATTATTTGTGGCGAAAGAAATTGTCTAGGAGAAATGTTAGCGTACTAGGATCCTGTTGGCGATCTCATGAAGATTGGCATTAAGCTGCTGAAAGTGTTTCCAGCTTTGATTTTCTGGTCTTAGCCAACGGAGTGCCGGAGAGCCATACACCGAGCCTTGTAACGTTTATTGCGAGTCCGATTAGCGTGTTTTGAAGG
>JADYXQ010000057.1 GCA_021772135.1 Candidatus Obscuribacter sp. | reverse complement strand
CATCAAGTATGTGAACAACGCTAAGTTCTCGCTGATGCATCGAGACATCAATAAAGACAATGATGCCACTGAAGAAGGAAAAATCGCCAATCCTGAGACCGGCAGCACTCTTTTTGCCTATGCTGAAAATCTGGCCGTGCGCGAAACTGCGAGGCAGTGGCTGCGCCTTGAAAGTGAAGTGAGACAATCTTGCCCAGACGCTAACAGGGTGCTCAGGGTTTTGCGTCAAGGGTTTAAATAGACTGGTCTCGCAACATCAAAGAGTCGGGATCATCAATACGCTTAAGAACACGATAATCATTACATCTCCGCCGGTACATTGAGATGTTGCAGAGTTTTTAATTCTTTTAGAGCGGCAGAGTGTTGATCGTCTGATTTGAAGCAATGCTCCAGAGACATGCTTTTCAAATTTTTGAGCGTCGCTAGTTGGCGCAAATCTTCTGCCGTGACTGGAATATTTTTAAGTGAGAGCTCTCTGAGATTGGCAATAGAAGAAATCAGAACGAGATCTTCTTTTGCCAATTTTACTTTATCTAGGTCGAGTCTTTGCATTTTGTCGCTGTGAGAAAATATCTCAAGAACTGATGAAATTTCAGACGGACTTTGCAAGCCGAAGCAGCGCAGCTCAGGCAGACATTTGCATCTAGCTAGAAGCGCATCGTCTAATTGGTTTGCTGTGCCTATGCGAATAATGTGCAAATTATCAAAACTATCGAGCGCAGGTAGGTCGCAGTTAGCAAAGTCGGTATTGATCAGGTGGATTTGATTGAGGTCGGTAAGCTTTACGAGATAAGGCATTATGGCAGTTGTCTTGCCGCCGACATCATCGAAGTATATCCCTTGCAAATCGTCTTTCTGAAAATATTTCAGCAGTTCTGGAAATCGCCCCACGATTTTATGAACCGTTAGAATGAGCTGCGGGTCTGCCGGCAGCAGGCAGCGTCCTTGTGCCTCTATGGAACTGGTTTTATTAACGCCGTCATAAACGGGCAGTGTGCCGATTGAAAGATGGTCATGAAATTCGAACAATTTTTTCTTCTTACCGTTCTTGTCGGCAATCTTAGTGAAGTAAGGTCCTACTTTAGAATGGAGAGCATAGGCGGCAAGCTCCTTCTCATTGAAGGTATTCGGTATAAGCTCATTTTCATCACTGTTTCCAGGGCCTGCTTCGTTGGTGGCAGTAGGCGCCATTACCTGATTTGGCAGCAGTGGTTTAGATGGAATGAAGGCGAAATTGATCATGGTCAATGTGCCTGCCACAATTAAAAGTGCGAAAGCAATGGCCGTTGCCATAAAATATTTATTGATCGCTTGCGGCTCGTCAGCGTCAGGCCCTTCACTGCAATGACGTTGTTCCGTCAAAGGGCACTGAGCCGGTCAAAGTCTCAAACATCGAACAGCCCACAGCGTAGATATCTGAGCGGGCGTCAGTTTCAAGGCCGGCGCACTGCTCAGGGCTCATATAATATGGGCTGCCGAAAATTTCACCAACGGCTGTGAGTTTTTGAATTTGCTGGTCGGAGTTAATCAATTTGGCAATGCCGAAATCGAGAATTTTAACAGCAACACCATCGGCAGACTGCGAACAGATGAAAATATTGGCTGGTTTGATGTCGCGGTGGATTACACCATTACGGTGAGCGTAGGCAAGGCCGTCTAGCACTGATAAAAAAATTTCCACTGTGCGCAAGAGGTCGAGGGAGCCTTGTTTCGCTAGAATCTCTTCCAGGCTTGTACCTTGAAGGTAATCCATCGAATAAAAGAAAGTATGCTTTTCATGGATGCCGAGATCGTATACGCTCACCAGATTAGGGTGCTTGAGCGCCGCAAGGGTTTTCGCCTCGGCTTGAAAACGACGCCAGAATGCTTCGCTCACGAGCTCAGGCGACAACACTTTTAAGGCATAATCTTTCAGCATAGATAAATGCTGCACAAGATAGACGGTGCCCATGCCTCCTTCACCAATAGTCGCCTTTATTTTAAAGGTGCCACCAACTATAGTGCCGGGTACAAATGGATTGACAGCTGAAGAATTTGGTGCAGTACTTGGTTGTTCTTTAAATGTCTTCGCCTGCTGGCGCCTCTGATTGGCTCGCTCGTATTTTGGCTTTTCACAGTGACACCTCAGCTCTTTAAACATGAAGGCAGTGAACGAGCCTGCTTTTTGACCTTTCGGGCTTGATTTGCCGCAATTGAGACAAATTTGTGATTTGTGTTCGCTTTTCGTATCTGCTGCGGGGCGCTTTTGCAAATGACCACTCTGGCACTGACAGTAGTTGTGCTGGAAAAAATATGACGTGATAGAGCCCGCCCGCAGGGTCGGTGCTGGTTTGCCACAATGAATACAGTTTTCACTCATATATTCATCTATAGAATCACAGTTATTAGTTTAGGCAATGCTTTTTCTAATTCTTGGTCATCGCTTGGTTCAAGAACATCGCCGGCTATGGCCAGAGTTCTTAATCGGTCAAATTTTTTCAAAGACTTAAGGCAGGCTCTGGTGAGCCTGTTTGCTTGCCCGAGGTTTAAGTATGCCAGTGTTTTGTTCCGAGACAATTGATCTAAATCGGCGTCTGTGATTGGTAAATTGGCGAGGGTCAAATCTGTCAGCGGTTGTATTGCACAAATAGTGTCAATATCGGCTTTTGTTAGCGAGGTATCGCGCAAACTAAGGTGGGTCAGCGACTTGCTCCGCTTCAGCGCTTCTAATACAGGCGACACGCTTTTTGTATGAACGCCATTGTTCTCGAGGGGTACATTGAGCAGCTGTAAATCTTTAAGGCCTGTCAGTTTTGCTATGCATCGCATCACTTGTTGGCTTTTTCCATCGACGGCACCAAATTTAAGACCGCTTAAATCGTCTGCCCTGAAATATCGCAACAACTCCACATTGGTAAGCATGGGTTGGCCGGCGGTAATAGTCACGGCGCTATTGAGCGGTACGATTATTTCGCCTTGCGCCGGCTTAGAACCTTCAATGTTTTGGCAGCTAAATTCGCCCATTGAAAATGTGCTCGGGAAGGAGAATTTCTTTTTCTTCTCTCCGTTTACTGAGATTATTGTTGAATAGTAAGAGGGTTTGCTGAGCAAGAAGTCGATAATCAAATTCGAGTCGGTCTCGTCCGCTCCGCGACCCAGAAACTCCAGAGAAGCCGTGTCCAGATTCACTTTTATCGGTATGGCGGCCACTCCATCGAGCGACAATTTGTGCGCGATACCGGCTTCAGTTTGTTAGGGGAGAAAATAGATCTAGCAAAAACTGTAGCAAATAGTATGCTGACTGCAGCTGCCACCACCGCTAAAATGGGCCAAGGCGGGCGACGATGTGCAACTTCAGTTTCAACGCTACCGGCAACTTCTAGTTGCGAGCGCCGCGCGTGAGTTATCTCTTTACCTTCTTTGATGCGCTCGAGATCGAGGGTCAATTCTTTTGCCGATTGATAGCGATCACGCGGCAACTTGGCCAGACATTTATCAATTACGGCGTCTATTGATATAGATATAGATATTGATATTGATATAGATATAGATTGGGGTAGGCGATTGTCGTTCACTGACGAGAGCAAGGGCGGCATATTTTCTTGATGCATCAGGGCGATTTCAAAAGCCGTTTTGGCTTCAAATGGCACAAATCCACTGAGTGTTTCAAACAATGTGCAACCTACTG
>JADYXQ010000056.1 GCA_021772135.1 Candidatus Obscuribacter sp. | reverse complement strand
GTTTACGAGCGGCTAGTTCTGACTGCTGCCGATTATCGCTTTCTTCACTACGTGGCTTCTCGTAGCCTTCTACAAGCTTTTTAAAATCTTTCTGGGAAAAATCGTGATTCTCGCTGCGACTGCCAATTAACGGGTCAAGCTCAGGTCTTTTATTGAGCGTACTGTACATTTCTTGCAGACGGCCCATCATCGCCTTCTCGAAACCATTAACAGCGATTGGATTTTTGGGATCGATTTCGTCATAGTCGATCTTCTTATCGCCCGACGTATCGAAGCGATGCATATTATCTTTGGTCCAGCGCACGGCATGCTCATCAAGAGTGCCTTTCTGGCGCAATCCTTCAGCGACGCTTTCGCCCAATTTATTGAATTTGGCGGGATCTTTATACTCGTCTTTCTGCGCGTCTTGAGCGAGCTTAGCCATCAGGGCCTTATGGGCGTGATCACCACCCTGGGAAAAATCACTGCCAGCCTCAACAGCACTTGCAACGTCTCTCTTAAAACTTTCATCGCCTTTGGCCATAAGTCGTGTTCCTCAGAATCTCAGTAACTGATAAATGAATGGATTTGGGGGTGGTCAACTTATTTATTCCCGTCTTCCGGCAGTTAGAACCGCCATTACTCGCGCTTTTATAGGTTGACATCCTTACTCTGACACTTTGGCCTAAATGTGTCATGGGGGAAAATACGTAGTAAAGCTCTGAAATTTATTAAAATGGCACTATGGACCTCGACGACAAAATTCTACCTACCTTACTAGACACTCTTGAAAGCTCTAAACCAGTCGACGATCGCGACGGCTGGGAGCGGGCAGTCTTTCTAGCCACAGCTATGGCTGCCCTGTCATCGAATATTTTGAGCTCCTACATTCGCTACTGCCTGGAGGGCGGGAAAGAAGGCTCTGTACCTCTGCCTTTTGAAGTAGCCGATGCCAGTTACGCATTGACCACAAAAGAAATTCTCACCTTCAACTTATGGCTGGTAATTTGCGAAGAATGCGGGGCCGAAGTACCGCCGTGGTTTCGCGATTACATCTACACCGCCTTTCAGGTGGCCGACCAGCTTTCGCAAGAGCCAACGGTCAAATCAATTTTTGAGCAGTATCCAATGGAGAGCGGCCCTATTGCCGTTTCTCAAGCGATGTCGATGATAGTCTGCCACCGCCTCGGCCTGGGAGCCACCAAGGCGGAAGCAGCCCTGGCTCTGGGTGATTTCATCCTAGACTGCAGCGGCAGACGGCAAGACTTACTCAAATTTTCGCTGACTGAGTCAATTATGGCCCTAGATGCCTGGGTGGCTGACATGGAACCTCAGCCCATTTGACTAATCAGGGGTCAGGGATTAAAAGCAAAAAGAAAAGTAGTGACGAAGTTGAATCCGGCATGGCCGATGATTGTTGTGGTGGTGTTGGTGCAACGTCTGACGATACCCATGACGCAAGACCAGAGAGCCACCTGCAAAATCAAAGTCGGAGCGTTGGAAAATTGAGCGTGCAGAATGCCGTGTAAAAAGGCCGCAGGCAATATTCCTAACACCGGCTGAATTGCTCCGCGAATGAGCGTCTCTTCGCCAATTCCGGCACACAGTGCCGCTGCCAGTGCCAGAAACACCGAATAGCCAAACCCGCCGGAGCCGGCCGGTGCGGCAAAAGTAGTGGCATTGTAGGCAGAAATTTTCGAAGCCATGTCGCCGGTCTGGTGCGTGTAAAGCGACCAGCAAAGGTCATACAAGAAGCTGAAGACCACCAGTCCAAGCCCGATGCCCACCTGGGTCAATGTTGGTTTTGACCAGCCCAGTCTGGCGAAAGTTTCTTTTGGTTTACGGGCCACCAGAATACCCACGCCGCAAACCGACATCAGCACCAGGCCAAAACCGTTATAAGAAAACAGTTGTTCCGGGACAATCGGCACGCCAGGCAAGAGCTGCGGAAAGTCAAAGCCGGCCGGATTGGTATTGGCCAGATACATACCGAATGTGGCGATATAACAAAAAGTGCCGACCATGTGGGGAATGGAGCGCGGCTGGAAAACTTTGATATTAATGATGGAGGCCCAGGCCGACATTTTGTGACGCATCGGGCCGGTGATACAACGCAGCGAAACCACGCCATCTATAACTGTCAAAACGCGCGACATGACCTGGCGAAAAGGCAGGAATAGAAGGAAGAGGCAAGCTATCCCCATTGAGCCGGTAATCTGGTAATACCAGGGCGAACCACTGGTCATAATGCCACTTAAATAAGCTATGCCCGAAAACATAAAAAAGGTGCCGATGATAATGCGCAGCATCCATTCAAGCCATTTTCTTGTTCTGGCGCCGTGAGCCATCAGACCAAGAACTGAACAACTGATGATTGCAATGAGATCCGACGGCAAGGACACACCTTCTAGTAAGCTAAATACCTTTTCGTGCGAAGTTTAATAGCACAGGACGGTTTTACCCTTTTAATCTACTTTGGACATGATAGTATATTGTCAAGGTCCGAAAGTGTGGGTATCTTCTATCATAGGGGTAAATATCCGAATAAGCCTGCAATCTGAGTACAACATATTAAGGGTTGAGATTACCGGCTGAATTACAAAAGCATATTCGTTCAAGCAGCTTTCCTAAAGCTGTGGTCAAATAAGTAATAGAGATATCAGTTTTCTGAGAAGAAGCCTTATAAGTTCGGAGGAATAAAGACTAAAGATGAAGAAGCGTCTACTAACAGCGGCTGTTCTGGCCACCACACTGGGATTCGGACTTTTGACTACGGCCAGTTTTGCTAACGGCCCGCTCATGATTGGCCCTGCACCAGTGCCTGCCACAGGCATCCATGCATCAGTCAACACTATGCCTGTTCAGACCAAAGTGCTCAGCACTTACAGACAGGTTAGAGCGTTCTGGCTATCTCGCGCTTTAGTGAGATAACTGACCTGCCGTAGCCCAGTTCAATCTAAAAAAAGCCGTCCCTCGGGGCGGCTTTTTTTATTTGCCTGAAACCGACAGAGATTTTTGCGCAAAAATCTCTGCCATGGAAACGGTCTATTTGCCGATACGAATAACAATCTCGTCGGGGCCGGCCAAATTGAGCCTTTCCCGCGCCAATCTCTCGATACCTGTAGAAGAGCGGTAGCTCGACAGCCCATCTTTCAACTCTTTGTTGATTTCTTCAGCCTGACGCCGACCATCATTTAAAGCATTGGCTTGCTGGTGCAAATAAACCTGCCGCTGGCAGGAGCCGACAATGGCGCGTCCAGCCTGGTAAATCGCCAGGGATGTGATCAACATAATTACGACCTGACGACCAACCGCAGCTGTGGGTTTAAGGTTCTGCAATTTGATCATTCAGACTTCCGCCGCTGTGAGGGTTTTGTCGCTCTTTAAAATTTCGTCGATTTGGCGCTTGAAGTCAACCATTAGTGAATCAATTAATTGAACAGATGTACCCTCACCAGATACGCGAATGACTGGCTCAGTGCCGCTTGGTCGCAAAAGCAGCCAGTTATCTTGATCATAATAAAGCTTGATACCATCGGTCCTGTCGATTTTTAAAAGTTTTTGTCCGGCCAGTGACTGCACCGGATGATCGGCCAGGTGAGCCAGAAGTAGTTTCTGAGTGGTGGCGGTCAAATGCAAGTCGCCTCTTGCCTGGAAAAATTTGACGCCGATTTCGGCTTCCAGATCGGCCCAAATTTGCGCCAACGGTTTTTTCTCGTAAGCAAGCATTTCAATGACAAGCAAATTGGCAAGAATGCCGTCTTTCTCAGGAATGTGTCCTTTAATGGAGACGCCCCCAGATTCTTCACCACCAATAAGTACGTCTTCAGTGCGCATCTTCTCGCCGATATATTTGAATCCCACCGGTGTTTCAAACAAAGGCAAATCATATTTAGCGGCCACATGATTGAGCATGTGACTGGTGGCCACGGTGCGCACAATGGCACCACTGATTCTGTGATTTTTAACAAGGTGTCTGGTGAGCAAACAGAGTAGCTGGTTTGGCGTAAAGAAATGGCCCTGGCCGTCAATGATGGCAAAGCGATCGGCGTCGCCATCGGTGGCGATACCAAGGTCGAAATCACCGGCTTTGATGGTGGCAATCAATTCTTTTAAATAAGCCGGCCGTGGCTCAGGCATACCGCCGCCGAAAAGAGGATCGCGGAAATTGTGCAATATTACGGGCTCAAGGCCAGCGTCAATTATAAGCTTATCCATATAGCCGCGGCTGGTGCTGTAAAGAGCATCATAGGCTATTTTCAAACCAGACTTTGATATCTTGTCAAAGTCAACGAGCGTTTTCACTGCCTCCATATATGGTGCACTGGCGTCAAAAAACTGCAAGTCGCCTGCCGCCAATTGAATTTGCTCAGGACAGTGTTTGAGGTTGGCGACAATCTTTACGGTAATGTCTGTGGTGGCTGGTCCGGCGTACGGTGGAATGTATTTTACGCCGCAATATTCAGGTGGATTATGACTGGCCGTAAATTGCAGCGCACCACCGGTGGTTTCAGCCTGGGTAGCCCAGGCAATACAGGGAGTGGGAATATCGCGCTCAGTAATTTTGACATTGAGCCCCATAGCCATGAGCACGCGCGCCGATCGTTCGGCAAATTGCTCAGCCATAAATCTGGTGTCATATCCAATCAGTATTGGCAGCGAGGGGTTGTTTTGACCGTAAGCCGATTGAATATAAGAACCGATGGCGTAAGAAACTTTTTCCACATTGGCAAAAGTAAAAGTCTCGCCGATGATGGCGCGCCAGCCGTCGGTGCCGAACTTAATCTCACGCTCTTCGCTTCTGGCGCTGGTTTCGCTATGCCGGTTTATATTACTCATGTGATTTTCTATTCGTTAAAGCGCTGCCAGATAATTGAACACATATTCTCGCAGCGATTCCCAGGCAGTGCCTGCCTGCCTTTTGCCCTGCTGCGCCGCTGGTACTTTTTTACTACCTGGTGGTGAAACTTGCGCCGGTTTCAGTTGCTCCAGTTCGCTGTCGGAGAGAAAATCGATGATTGAACCGTCTCTGCCATAAAAACGATAAGTGCCGGAATCTCCGCCACCACTGAAATCTACACTGGTAGCCAGATTTTCAGTCATGGCTTCGCGCTGCACCGGCCTGAAGCGAGTGGTCATGCGAAATCCGTCAGAGCAAAACAATGCCGTCATCGATACCCACTGACCGTTGGCGTCTGGCAATAAGCGCCTTTCAGTATGCACTGAGCGAACCAAATCGATGCTCCAGAATTGACCGTCTTCACGGGCGATGCTGACGCAACCACCGGCATCCACTTGCATTGATTCGCCTTGCGCTTTCACCCGGCCGCGGCCGTCGCGCACAAGAACTCCATTACCGTCGGCCTCACCTTGCGAATGCACCGTGCCGCTGGGATCGCTGCGTACAAATGAGACCAGGTGACCCTTTTCGTCATAACGCAAGACAACGGAGACACCGCGATCGGAAACAATTTCTTGCACGCGTCCAATAGAATCTTTGACCACGCGCGAACCGTTGGCAAATGTTTCTACTCTCTCGCCTCTATGCCGATTGCCGTTAGCACCGCCCACAGCCCTCAGTTCAATCTGCGGACGTGTTTTTAGCAGAGCGGCCATGGCTTCAGTTTCATCGCGATTATTTTGATTGTTGTTTCTGGCGGCGTTACTACGCAAGCTGCGCAAAAAACCGCCCGGACCACCAGGACCGTGATCGCCAGCCACTTCGCGGCGTCCGCGCTCAGTGTGAATATTGGCATCGTCGTCGAAATTAGTTTTGGGCCAATAGCCTTCATGCGAAGACAGATCAAATTCGTCTTGTTCGTCGCGCTCTTCTAATTGCGCTGACGAAGCACCGGCGTTAAGCCAGTTTTCGAGCATCTGCGCCGCCGTAGAAGACGAGCCTACCGAAGCTACCGAAGTATGATCTAGAAGAGAACGCTCTTGCTGAGCGGCATTTTGCGAAAGATAGTTGAGCAGTCTGCCGTCATAAACCCGGCCACCTTCTGTGTGCGTGAATAATCGCGCTTTGCCCTGGGCTCTCACAGTATGGCGTGGTTGATTATTTTCCAGCATCAGTGTCTGCAGAAACAGAGCCTGCAAGTCTCTTTGCTCAAGCGCAGGCGCCGCTATTGTAGCATTGTTACGACAAATCAAGAGGTGAGCCGTAACTCATAAACTGAGTCTACACAGGAGTGAACCTATTTATCGTAGCGAGTCACTTGGGTATCGAGCCAACCGCGCACTTGCAACGACTCAGCCATGCGGATTCCCGACATACGCTCGTCATACATGGCGACGCAAAACTGACCGATATCAATCTTGCCCTGGCTAAGTAAAAATTCAGCCAGGTGCAGCGATTTCATTTCGTTTTCGTTGACGTAGCCGGCGCTCAAAACCAGGTCTGACACCGGTACTTCTGGGAAGCTGCGCATCTGGTTGGTCAGCGCTTGCACTTCAGCGGAGCCGATAATTTGCGCGGCTTTGAGCAACTCAATCAGCATAGGCAGCGGCTGCTGCACAATTGGCTGAGTGGTAACCATCATTGGTTGGGCTGGACGTTCTTCGACAAATTCGATTAGTTCGAAGGTGCCGTCGTCAGGAATGTGTTTGTTTTCAACCAGCTGTGAGCGGCCAACAATCAAATCATGGCTCAAACGCAAACGCGGCTTGCGCAGAATAAAACCAGAATCAAGAATGCGGTAATAATCAAGGCGATGCTCTTTAGGAGCGGATTCGCGCAAGAATTTTTTCGCGGTGCGGAAATAAGCAGCCACAACCACTGACGGGGTGACGTCTCTATCGATGTTCAAAACTGCGTAGAGATCGCGAGGCAACTCAGTTTGATTGGGCCTTAAATCTGGCACGAGATCGGGAAAGAGCTGATAAAGCTCGCTGCAAGACTTGACTTGCCCTATTGCGTCATTTTCGGCCCAACTTGTACGCAGAGCTGAGCAGAGAATTTGGCTCTCTAACTCAATGCGATTGGCACCACCTGCATCAGCCATCCGTAAGCCTTAACCTTTGCCTTTAGTTCTTTTCAACTTCGAAAGTAAGTTCTGTGTGCCCGACTCTAACTTTGTCTCCGGCAGAAAGTACTTGTCTTTTAACTACCGGATGTCCGTTGAGCAAAGTGCCATTGGTGGAACCAAGATCTTCGATCCAGAAATCACTCTCTTCGAATGTAATCCAGGCATGATGCCGGGAAGTAAAAGTATCGTCGGGGATCACTACCTGGTTGGAAGGATCACGGCCGATTTTAACTTTAGCGCTGCGGAGCGTGTACTTCTGACCCGTTTTTACCACCACAATTACAACTGATTGACCTAGTGGCTCTTCTGGCGGTTTAGCCTCACCCTGCTTGAGATAGTCTAACTGCAGGCTCTTGAGGTCGAGGTCAGTGACCGTAGCGCAATAGACGCAGCGTGTCCCTACTGGCGTCTGGCGCCCGCAGCTGGGACATGGCTCTGTATTATCTGGCATGCGGCTCCTAATTTCACTCCGAAAGCGCTTGGCTACTGATTAAATCAAACGCTATCAATTACATTCGATTATTATACGCACCCACTTTCACAACGTTGCATTCCTGAAGGCAGTAGCAAATTTTGTGAAGTTCAAGAGGTTTTTCTGACTTGCCCACGTGGCAACCACAAATAACGACTGGCACTGAGTATACGAAAAAAAATGCTGCTAAAGCGGCTTTCAAAACACCAATTTTGCGGTGCCCGCCTCTTTGCAGCATCTAAATTTTCTGGTTAATTTACTCAGACTTTCAAGCAGCTCAAACTAATCAGGCGCTTGCTACTTGAGCAATGTCGGTATCGTTTTTTTGCACGTCGCCTTCGGCCTTACGGGTGCGGAAACAATAAGTGCAATAAACCGGTTTATAGCCTTTTGGTTGGAATGGCACGCGGGTTGGCGAGCCGCATTCGGCACAGGCGACTTCGGCGGTACGACCAGGATCATCGCCATTACGTTGTACGCGCATGAGAATGCGACAGTTCGGACAGCGCTTCGGCTCGTTGACAAGCCCTTTTGCGCTAAAAAACTCTTGCTCTCCTGCAGAGAAGACAAAAGCCTTATTGCAATCGCGACAATTAATATCCTTATCCTGGAAAACCATAGAATGCCACCTGTTATATAAGGGTTTCCTTAACAACGTCTTAAAAAGAAGACTACTTTTTCTCGGCTCAACCCTTAAGGGGTCAGTATAGCCATGCTATCACGAGTAACCTTACGGAGGATATCGAGAAGACCGCACTCTAAGGGAATCACCATAGAAATATGGCAATCACCTTACAAGCAAAAACTTACAAAACAGTGTGCTGTAGCCGCAAAGCTAATGTTGGCGGGAGTATGCGCTAACTGAAAAAGGGACGGGCTCACCACTATAGTAAGCAGCCGCCGCCACCATCACTGCATTATCGGTACAGAGAGCCGGAGACGGACGAAAAACTCGCATATGGTCAAGGCCTTCAAAACGTTTACGCAGGTCGGAGTTGGCTGCTACTCCACCTGCCAGGACAATTTGAGAAATGCCCGCCGATTGAGCGACAGTAAGAGTTTTGCGGAAAAGTACACGGTTAACTGCGTCCTGGAATGAAGCCGCCAGGTCACTCACCGGTAGGGGACCGCCCCCTTGCGCCTCAAGGTTTTCCACAGTACGCATCACCGCCGTTTTCAGCCCGCTGAAACTGAAATCGCTGCCGGAGACCATACCTTCGGGAAAGCGAAAAGCCTTGGGGTTTCCCTTAATGGCAGCCTGATCAATAGCCGGTCCACCGGGGTAACCAAGGCCAAGCAAGCGGGCCACCTTGTCGTATGCCTCGCCGGAAGCATCATCGATTGTCTGTCCCACAATCGAGGCTTGCTTGTAACTTTCAAAATGCATAATCTGGCTATGTCCGCCACTGACCACAAGGGCGATAAAGGGCGGCTCCAGGTCAGTATCAATATAGTTGGCGCAAACGTGAGCGAAAATATGGTCAACTGCAAGCAGCGGCAAATCATACGACCAGGCCAGAGCTTTGGCGCAAGAAAGACCGACCAGCAATGTGCCTATTAGCCCGGGACCGGTGGTACAAGCCACTCCCGCCAGCGTGCGCGGGTCGATGGCAGCTTCGTCTAACACCTCTGCCACCAGATCGTTGATTACTTCAAGATGCCTGCGGGCAGCCACTTCCGGCACCACTCCACCAAACGCTTTATGCACCTCGGTTTGCGAAATCAGCCGGCTGGCAATCACCTTGCGACCGTCTTCAACGATAGCTACAGCAGTTTCGTCACAACTGGATTCCAGACCGAGAAAAAGCATATGACACCCTAAAATATCAACAGTAACACCCTCGAAGCAGACCAGCAGCTGAGATTTAACTTCTATGCGGGCGCATTTCCTGTTGACAAGGGTGTGTCCCGGCCTTATTATTTTCCTATCTAAAGGCCTGATTTATTGCTCGCTTTCGCGGGCATATGGTAAATGGGGCTGTCAGCTGAAAAAGTCACATTTTTGCAGCTTCTTACTAAATCAAATCGATATTGCTCCCGTTACCTACTCAGGTTGCTATATGCCAAATTATATTAATGGTCGTTTGTTCACGAGAAATGTATCAGCTCTGGTTCTAACCAGTCTGGCACTGGCCTTCTCCAGCTCGATCGCCGCGCTGGCGCAGAGTTTCGACACCAGCAACGTCGGTGGTGTGACAATGGGTCCCAATGGCCCGCAAGGCTTTCTCAATTTACCGAACACGCCGACCATGATGAACGTCCCTCAGGGCGGCGGTCCCGGTTTCACCATTGTCGGTGGCACTCAGGCGGAACGCTCCATGGCCGCCACCGGAGATCAAGCGCACATGAGCGCTAGAACCGGCCACAACAGCGATCCCGGTCTAAATCTCAGCCCACAAGCGACTTCCAAAAGCAATCCAGTGATGGGCAATGGCGCCAACTTCGGTTTGCGTAAAACTGAAACCGGCCTGTTAGCTCCAGGTTCTTTCGACGGAGCCGCTCTCCCTGTCAACAATCGCCACTTTGATTATGGTTTCAATAAAAACCAGGGCGGCTACTATCAGAGCATGTACGGCACCGACAAAATGCTCAACAACGTACTCGGCGGCATACTACCAGGCATCCTCACCAGCGGCAGGCAACGCCTTCCCCCGGTCTCGCAGGGTTCAGTAGATATCGACATCGCGCCAAATCACGGCAGGTAATTTGAAATGAACATCCTCAATTTGGTTAAGCAGCTATCTTCCGTGTCTCTGGCTTGCGCTGCGGTGGCAGTATTTTCCAACTCACCGGCACTGGCTCAAAGTTATGATTTAAGTACATTGAGCACCGGGGGCGGCAACGCCAACGAATCAATGGCGGCCACTGGAGTCTACGGCCGGGGCAGCTTCAAAACCGGTCAATCACCGGCAGAGGCCAGACTTTATGGTCACACCACCGGCGTTACCCATAAAGGAATGGGTTCGGTCACAACCGGATTAGGTCACTTGAATTTGCCTTATGCCAATACAGCCGGACTGGCTCCAGTATTTGGTTTTGGCCAACAAGTGATTATGCCTCCGCGTTACACCAGTGTGCTCGATGATGCCATCACCACTATCAACCCTCGCACCGGTACTCTCTTTTCAGTCACGCCGTCCACCGGCGAAGTCTACTCGCGTATCGGCAACATGCGCACGGGCCTCACTTACGATGGCAACGGCAACCCATCTGTAGCCGTTGACAACGGCAATGGGGTGGGCGCTTCAGTGGGAAGCGGCGGCATCAACCTGGGCAGCGGCGTACTGGGCGGCATTTTGGGCGGCTCGGGCGGTGGTGGCAGCGGTTTCTAAAAACTATTTCTCTCCTCACAACCACACACCACACACCACACTTGGCATGCACTGGTTGCATGCCTTGTTTTTTTGTGGCAGGCTAATTGCACATTGCACTTAGCGCAGGAGAAGAATAAGAATATGCCGGAAGTAATAAGTCTCGAAGTTGTGTCCACAAAAGACGCGCCGCAAGCCATCGGACCTTATTCTCAAGCCATCAAACATAACGGTATGGTTTTCGTCTCCGGTCAAATTCCGTTCAACCCGGCCACAATGAGTCTGGTGGAAGGCACAATTGTGGACCAAACTCACCAGGTTTTGAAAAACCTCAGCGCAATTCTGGCCGCCAGCGGCACCAATTTCAGCAATGTTTTGAAAACTACTGTATTTTTGCGTGACATGAACGATTTTGACGAGATGAATAAAGTCTACGGGGAATATTTCACTAGTCACAAGCCGGCGCGAGCAACTGTGCAAGTTGCCCGACTGCCTAAAGATGTGGCCATCGAAATCGAACTGGTCGCCGCTTACTAAGAAGAACGCTGATTTAATTTGTGCAACTTAACACCACCTGAAATTACCGCTTTGGTTGCCACCGCGATTGGTGCGGCCACAGATCTTAAAACACTGAAAATTCCCAACTGGCTGACTTTCCCCACCATGGCCATTGGTGTGGCACTCAACTCGTATCTATACGGCCTGGCCGGCGCCATTAATTCAGGTTTGGGTTTGGGCCTGGCCGCGCTGCTGATGATGTTCCCCAACCCCGGCAAGCGCATGCACTTTGGTGACGTCAAAATGATGATCGCCGTGGGCGCCCTCGTCGGCTGGCTTAAACTGCTGCTGGTGTTTTTCTATTTCAGTCTGTTTTACGGTCTGGTGGCACTGGTGATTATGGTGCGCGCCATTCCTCGCGATCAGTACAAAGCTTTCTGGCTGGCATTCACCTCAATGGGAGCCGGAGTCGATCTCTCAGCCACAGTTGACATGACCGACGTCAAAGCCGCGGGCAAACGCAAAATTCCACTGGGGCCGCTAATTTGCGTAGGCACGATTTTAGGAATATTACTGGCCAAAGAAACTATGCACTTCATGGGTTTCGCGTGGTACCCCCCTGGTTCACACTGGCATTAGG
>JADYXQ010000333.1 GCA_021772135.1 Candidatus Obscuribacter sp. | reverse complement strand
GGAAACAGGGCGTGATAGATAAACTGGCACAGGGCATCGTGGGCATGTGCAAAAGTGCCGGCGTAGAAATTTTGCACGGTAAAGCTACATTTCAAGATTCACGCAGCGTCCGGGTTGATTGCCCCGGAGAATCGGCCATGCGCATCAAATTCAAGCATTGCATTTTAGCCACCGGTTCAAGACCAGTCGCTTTGCCGAAGCTCTTTAAAAAAGAAGAGGATATGGCCAGCGATCGCGTTTTAGACAGCACCACAGCATTGAATTTAGCTGACGTGCCCAAGCGCTTAATTGTTATCGGCGGCGGCTACATCGGTCTTGAGCTCGGTACTGTCTACGCCGCTCTTGGTAGTGAAGTAACGGTGGTGGAAATGACCGACGGTTTGCTTCCCGGTGCTGATCGTGATCTGGTTAAACCGCTTGCCACCAAACTGGCTGACATGTTCAAAGCCATTTATTTGAACACCAAAGTAAACAATATTGAAGTCACCGAAAGTGGTGTCGAAATCAATGTTGAAGGCAAAGACGGACCAGCTAAATTAAGCGCCGACAAAGTCTTAATTTCTGTAGGCAGACGGCCAAATTCAGACGGTATTGGTCTGGAAAACACCCAGGCTGAAGTAGACCCGCAAGGATTCGTATTATCAGACGAATTTTGCCGCACCAGAGACAAACGCATACTTTCAATAGGTGACGTGTCAGGGCAACCGATGCTTGCTCACCGCGCCATTCGTCAGGCCTACGTGGCCGCCGAAGTTCTGGCCGGTAAACCGTCGGCTTATGATAATCGCTGCGTTCCGGCTGTGGTTTTCACTGAACCTGAAATCGCCTGGTGCGGCCTCACCGAGACCGAAGCCAAAGCGAGAGGCATAACCGTTTCTGCCGCCAAATTCCCGTGGTCGGCTTCCGGCCGAGCTTTGACTATCGCCGATACCGGCGGCAGCACCAAAGTTATATTCGACCCAGCCACTTCCCTGGTACTTGGAGTAGGTATTGTCGGCCCTCGTGCCGGCGATCTGATTTCTGAAGCAGTGGTAGCAATCGAGATGGGTGCCGTTCTGGAAGACCTCGTCACTGCCATTCACCCGCATCCGACACTTTCTGAAACAATCAACGAAGCTGCACTTTCTGGCCTGGCCAGGCTCGATCGTCAGCGTTCGAAAGAAGCTGAAAAGCAAATCAGCCCAACATAAAAGCGCTTTCTCGGGTCTGTGGATTAAGGGCGGAAAAAAGGGGGCATAACTGCCTTGGCAATGGCATAGCTTTTGTTAGGTCATTTGACCTATTCAAGGGTTACTTCCAGACCTTTACGGCTGTAAGCTAGTCTTGAACGAGAAGCGCAAAGTACAAAGTAATAGAAGGTTGAGGAATAGATGGCTGAGGAGAGTTCTCAAGCGAATCGGTCTGAAAGTTTCGGATCAGCGGCAAACCTAATGATTGAAGCACTGGAGAAAGCCAGTGCCGAGCTGGAGCGCACCGTAACTCAGTGCCTTGACCAGCTTCACGATTTTAGCGAAGGCATCGATCGCGGCCTGGCTCTGCAGCTGGAAAAGGTTATACAGCAGAGCGGTCACCTGGTGGACTCTCACGGCAATGATCTGGAAGCTAAGAGGGACGAGACTCTCGACACTATTAGCGCTCTTGAAACGGCTGAGTCAGATCGCTTGATGCAAGGTGCTGCCATTATTCGCCGCCGCTTTGCCGATAAATTGCTCGAGGCCACAGACGCCCTCAATGAAATTATGGAAACTCAGCTGGAAGAGCTGGCTGGCTTGATTGATCTGCCCCACGCCAATCTTTATGAAAGCAGTCGCGAAAGAATTGCCAGAATTACTGAACTGGCCGGCTCCGGCAAAGAAAGAATTGAAACCATCTCACAGAGCTATGAAGATGGTATGTCTGATAAAGCAAAAACCATTGATGACTCAGCGCAATCTGTCATTGAGGCCTCCAAAGCTGAGGTAGATGGTCATCTGGCGCGCTACAGCAGTCAGTTTGATGAAAAAATCGACGATGTACAAAAGCAGTTGGGCGATATTGTCGAAACAGCCAGCCGCGATATCACCACCTTAATTGAGCGTGGCGCCAAGAGTATCGACGAGGCCCGCGAAACCAATACTCAGGTTTTAGACGAGCATATCGCTCACTGGCGCGAACAACTGACGGCGATGAAAACTCGTTTTCAGCAGGGTAGCCGCGAGGGCCAATCGCGTTTTCTCAAAGAATATAGTGATGAAGTAGAAAAAAAGTTGCTTACTTCGCAAGACGAAATCAATCGCATCGCCGCTTCAGCTAAATCACGCATGCTTGTCAATCAAAAGCTTGTGCACAATTCGCTGAGACGGGTGGAAGGTAAACTGTCTGACGAAATCGACAGACTTTTCATCAAATTCGAAGCCGGCATGGCCCAAGAATCGAAAATTAACTTGATGGTCTCAGGCAATCGCCTGCCGGCTAATCCTGAAGTAATCGATAAGCTCAACAGCCGACTGCGGGCACATGGTGCTGAAGTAATTAAAACTTTCCGCAGACAGGTGGAGCAAACCGAAACCGAATTTTCGCGCTCATCGGCAGGCAGTAACGAGAGAATTGAAAGTATCAGACTGTCGTCTGTTGAGTCTCTGGAAAAACAAGTGCGCATAATGCGATCTGATCTGGAGCGCATTACCAGAAACTATCACAATGAGTTGTCTGAGCTAAATTTGAAACTGCCTATAATAGAAGAATCGGGCAGGGCAGCTGCACTGGCGGTGATGGCATATAAGAGTGCCATGTTGTCTCTCGAAAACGATTAATAGAGGAAGGTTCAGTCAATGACGTTCGCAGGTAAAAAACTTCAAGATATTTATGATTCAGGCTCAGCCCGACTGAATGATATCGAAGAATCATCAACGTCGAAGTTGGCTAATAAAGCCGCAGCGCATGTTAACGAGCGTCAAGAATCTGAGCAGCAATCAAAAATGGAAGTAGCAGCCAAAGCTGCCGCCGTCGAAGAAGAAATCAAAAGACAGTCGAAAGAAGCGGCAGACAGATTGCGTGCCAGCGCTGAAAAAGAGCGCGTCGCCACCGAAATGCACCTCAAGCAGTTGACCGAACGTCTGGCCCTTTTCAATGAGGATCTAAAAAGAGCAATTGAAGATCTTAAAATCGGTCACGAAAGCACTTTAGATGACAGCTTCATGAGAGCAGCCGACCATTACTCGAGCGTGGTAGAGGGAGCGGCCGTAGATCTTGAAACTCAACATTATGTCAGCGGACAACGGTTACGTTCACAAGCCAGCTTCTTTTCTAATTCTCTGCAACAAAAACTAGACCATAGTTTGTGGGAATCACGCGGTAGTGAAAAGCAGTCAAACAGTGCGCTTTTCCGCAACTATATGCAAAAAGCCAATAGCATTGAAAGCCATTTTTCTACTTTGATGCAAAGATTCAACGCTGATTTTCAAGCCGAATTTGATCGTCTTGAATCGCATTCAAAAACTTCTGAAAGCGATCTGGAAACCGACTCTGACTCATTCAGTCAGAAAATTGATGAGATTCTGAGAGAAATTGAAAAAGACGTCAATGAAATTTTCAGCACCTCCAGTGATGCTAACAAATCAGCTTTAAAAGATAAGTTCAGCGGTGTTTGCGATCAAGTTGAAGAACTTTCGCGCGATACTTCCGCCCAGCTGCGCGAAGAAACCAATGGTGCTACCACTCGTCTGACTCAGGCGTCAGTAGCCAGCAACCGTGCTCTCAAGAAAAAATGCGAAGACGTCAAAGAGCGAGTGCAAATGGACATGCAGGCTTTTGTCGCTCGCATGAGCGGCAAGGTGAGCGAAACCGAACTGGTACGCGCACAACTAGAAGATGCAAAATCGCGAGTCATCAATGAAATTCGCTCTGAGCTGATTGCCATTCGCAACGGCTTTGAAGCCAATCTTGGCGATTTGATGAAAGATGCGGCCGCAGCGCTAACCAATGTCGGCTCTGAAGTAGACACTGAAATGAAAAACGCATACGAGCGTTCGCTATCTAAAATTAGCACCGACACTCAAAGCGCTAAATTCGAAATTGAAGAATCAACCACAAAACTGGTAGCCCTGATAAACGAGCAAAAGAACGCCGCCCTGAAAGAGATCGCCCGCGCAGCGGGAGAATCATAAATTAGCCCTCTTCCTTATTAGGATCTTTCGTAAGACAAAGCCATGAACTCAATGCTTCGCCAACACCACCTGAGAATACCTGACGTTAAAGCCTATTTGCGGGTTTTTGACAAGGCTAAGCCAACGTCGCCTAACGACTGGGCTGCTCAAGAAAGCCAGCTCTATGAGCCTGGTTATTTGATTTTCTGTCTCGAACAGGTAGCGGCACCATCAGGTCTTTCTACTTTTTCGAAAAAAGCAGAAGACCAGGGCGAGACTTTCAGAGTCAAAGATCTCTGCGTCGTAGTCAGCAAAGATGAAGGCCAATGTGTTGTCGTCAATATCAGCGCTTCTGCGTACGAATTCAGAGTGCTCGACACCCTGTTGCAAGAAAAAGCGACCAGAGCCATTCTTGACGGTAAAGACTTCAACTATTTAGCTTGCCGACCAGTCAATCGTTTGGTCGCTGCCCAAATTAAATCACTCTACAAAGTCGGCTCCAATTATGCTCAAGGGGGTTCCAGACGTAGTTTGACCGTTGAAGGTTCGACTATGGAAGAACCTTTATTGGCATTACTGGGTGAAATGGGCGCCCAAGTCACTACCCAAGTAGGCAAGCCTTTGCTTGATATCGGCGCAGTTTGCCACATGATTTTCACGCCGGAAGGCCGCCAGGACGACAAAAACAAAAGTTTGCTCAAGGCCTGTTTCGTTCCTATTAAAGAAGAAGAACTAGCATTGGGCGAGTTGGCTGTGCAACACGGTTTGATGACCGAGCAAGCCATTCGCGCTGAGCAAGCGATCACTCCTACAGCAAGTGCCTTCGAGCAAGGCTTCACCACTCCTCTGGCCAGTCAATCTCAGCAATCAGAGCCAATTTACGAACCTGTTTATCAACCGATCGCACCACCGGCGACACCAAGCGCGCAACCGTCCTTTGATATTTCGCCGGCCTTGCAACAAGTTTCTTACAGCAATTTGCAATTGCCACCACAGTCTGAAATAAACGCG
>JADYXQ010000332.1 GCA_021772135.1 Candidatus Obscuribacter sp. | reverse complement strand
CCGGAAGATCATGGCGGATAAAACCTGCCCACTCTTCTCAGATCGCTACACTAAACTCTCAACCAAATCCGTCTCACTTCATGTTGGCACAGAGGGAGGGCTCGTTTGATTACCACACTGCCCTTCAGTTGCAAAATGAGTTTAATGCCGGTGGAGCAAGCGAAACGCTTGTAAACGAACCAGCTTTGGGCGAAAGAATGGCTGCACAGTGGGCAAGCTTCTGTGCCCAGTCGACTCGGGCAACCGATATCGTTAATCGTCTTACGGCAACGGCCTTCTACAATCACCACAGCATTGGCTTGGTTAAATACCAGGTTTATGGCTCACCGACCTTCTCCGCCTTCGATATTGGTGGTGTCGCCGGTGGTGGTGCCAACCTGAACGGAAGCAACACCAATTATGCCGGAGCCCAAATTGCTAACGGCATGCATGGCTATGCCCTGGAAATGCTTGCTATCCAGCAGCTTACCGGGCTAGATATCGCCGTTTCCACGACTCGCGATTTGGATGTCGCGAACAGCGCCGGTACCAAAATCTACAAGGGCACAAGTGCCAACTGGACAGGCACGGTTGTTCCGGCTCTTTCCGGTTACAACCCGACAGATCTCAGTAACATTGAAACTTACTATCTGCCCTATGGGTGGAATGCACTTCTGGCCCAGACTGCCGGTCAATCTTTTGCCGGTCATTGGACTTTGACAGGGTATTCGCTGATAAATACCAATGGCGGCGCTCAAGGCATAATCTACGGCTCCTATGCCGGTGGTATTGGACCGGGATGGTGGGGTGGCAAGACTCCGCCGAAAAAGAAAGACTGCGAAGAAGCAGATCCTGTCAATATTAGGACTGGTGATTATCTCTATCGCCACACCGATTTGACAATTGGCAGCGGTCAATTCCCATATTCCCTGCCTTTCACAACTAGCTACGACTCTCGCGCAAGACTCTCAAACGGTCCGCTTGGTCTAGGCTGGACTCACAACTGGGCTGCTTCGGCAAAGCTTGGAAGTGACGGTTTCGTTGCCCTGGGTAGCGAGTCGCCGATTAACGCCGTCGCGTCGATTGTTGAAATCTACGTAGGCTTGGATTTGTTGAGTGACACCACTTTGCCAGTCGACAAGCTGGTTATGGTGCATCTGGCCAATCAGTGGTGGGTCGATCAGTTGACCAATAACGTTGTCAGCGTGAGTATGCCTGATGATGAGGATGTGGTTTTCACACTGCTCCCCGATGGCACCTATGGTTTGCCGCAGAACAATGCCTCAATCTTGACTCTAGTTTCTGGTGCTTACAAAGTCACCACTCCGCAGAAAACCGTTTATTCGTTCAACACCTCTGGGCAATTGGCTTCGATTGCTTGGCCAACAGGTGTCACGATCACGCTGACTTATACGGCTGGTAAGTTGACGAGCATCTCCAACGGAATGGGTCGCACCCTAACGCTTGGCTATACCGGCAATTTCATCAGCACCGTATCTGATGGCACTGGCCGCTCAGTCAGTTACATGATCGATGGCTCTAATCAGATGACGAAATTCACTGATGCCATTGGCGGATTCTACACTTTTGCTTACAGCTCACCAGGCAGAATGCAAAAGTATTTCAAACCGCAGAATCCCACAAACGCTTGTGTCACAAACACTTACGATTCGCTGAACCGGATTTCCAGCCAGCTGGATATCATGGGCCACACGATCACTTTCTACATGGCAGGCTCTCGCTCTGAGATTATCGACACGGCTGGAAACAAGAGCATCACTTATTTCGATGGCTTGAATAATCCAGTCAAGGAGATTGATGCGCTTGGCTTTGCCACTGTCCGTATCATAGATGGCCTTGGAAGAATTAGCAGAGTGACTCAGCCAGAGGGAAATTACACATCGTTTTTATACGATGCGAAAAACAATATCCTGAGTGAGACTGATGTTGCTAAGTCTGGTTCTGGCCTTGCCAATATTGTCCGGCAAAGCACATATGACCCGCTCTGGAACAAGGTTAAGGTAGCAACTGACGGTCGTGGAAATTCGACAACAAATACTTATGACGCGGTCACAGGGAATCTCTTAACCATTCAAAAACCAGTTGTTGGAGGCCAAACACCCACTGCGACAATGACCTGGAATGCGCGTGGGCAGATGCTTACACTGGTCGATGAGACTGGAATTGTAAGCAAAATGGTTTACGACACCGTGACCGAAAAGCTGACTTCCGGAATTGCCGATTTTGGAATTAGCCCTCGTCTGAATCTCACAATCAATCTTGGATATGATGCAGTCGGCAACCTGACTTCAATTCAAGATCCCCGTGGAAATTCGATCACGTTGATTGTCGACAATTTGAGGCGGGTGACGCAAAAAACAGAGAGTGCCCCGTTTAGCTACCAGACCCAATTTGTATATGACGGCAATGACAATCTTCTTACTTTGAAGAGACAGACCGGAATTGTTCTTACTCCCTGGCAGACCTATACCTGGACCTACTCGCTGTCAGACAAGAAGAAAACTCTTCTTGACCCGGCATCGAATTTAACGACCTGGAATTATGACGGAGCCGACCGTCTCCAACAAATTATAGATGCCGAAAACCGGCTCTACCAGTACGCTTACGATGTTCTTAACAGGGTGAGCACTGTCACCGATCCGACGAGTGTTGTTAGCGAGACTCGCGGCTACTCCGCTAACGGAAAGCTGACTAGCATTAAAGACGCGCGAAATTTCACGACGAATTTCACGTTCGACGGT
The DNA here is from genome assembly GCA_021772135.1 of Candidatus Obscuribacter sp. Lineage (GTDB taxonomy): Bacteria > Cyanobacteriota > Vampirovibrionia > Obscuribacterales > Obscuribacteraceae. The sequence goes on along the minus strand of JADYXQ010000332.1, from coordinate 3,959 downwards.
TTTGATCGGCCTGATAAGACAACTTATCCGGATAGCACTTTTGAGCAAAACCAGCTCTATGATGCCAACGGTAACGTTCTGACATACAGAGTTCGTACTGGCAATACCCTCATCAGCACTTTTGATGTGCTTAACCGTCTTGCGACAAAGGCCCCCCAAAGCGAGCCCACGGTAACCTACCTTTACGACTTGGCCAACCGGCTTTTATCGGCAACAACACCGGTCATTGCTGGTGATCCTTCCTCTGGAGCTTTCCAGCGGCAATATGATTCTGCTGGAAGATTCTTCAAAGAGATCTATCCAGACCTAAAAGCTGTTACATCGGTTCTGGATGCCAACGGCAACGTGACTAAAATCACCTATGCCGATGGCTACTTCGTAGACAGAGTCTATGATCAGCTGAATCGTCTGACGACCATTAAGCTCAATGGTGCTGCCACCGCTGCCGCGACATACGGATACGATCAGCTCTCCAGGCGCGCAAGCTTGGCTCTAAGTTCTGGTTCGTCGGTTGCCTACGGCTTCCAGCTGAATGATGATTTGACGACGCTAACTCATAACTTTGTTGGCTCAAGCTTGGTGCTTACCGATGCTTTCAACAAAGTGCACCAAATGACCAGTCAGAATTTCTCTGATTCTACTTATTCGGTGCACCCAAGTCCGGCTGGCACAAAAGCCTATACGGCAGCCAATAACATTAACGAGTATCCACAGGTTGGTGCTGCTGTTTACTCCTACAATGCAAATGGCTGTTTGACCGGTGATGGAACTTGGACTCACGGTTATGACACAGAGAATCATCTTCTGACGTCAAGCAAAACGGGAACTAGCCTAGCTTTCGTTTATGATCCGTTCCACAGGCAGGCACAAAAAGCGATCACATCCGGTACCGCAAAAACGCGCTACATTTATTCTGGTTGGCAGCGAATCGCTGATTACAACGGAGTTTCTGGCGCGTTGCAGAATCGCTATGTTTACGGCATCAACATGGACGAACCACTGATTCAAGTTACCAGTGCCGGTGTTTTGACCTTCCTGCATGCGAATCATCAGGGTTCAATTATCGCAAAAACGAGTGCCACTGGCACCGTTAGCAACAAGTACAAGTATGGCTTGTTTGGTGAAACCGCTTCACTTTCTGGAACTACTTTTGGCTTCAACGGCCAGCGTTTCGACTCTGAAAGTAGCTTGTACTATTACAAGCGCCGGTTTTACAGTCCTGCGATAGGCCGTTTTCTTCAGCCCGACCCGATTGGCTATGACTTAAAAACTTCTGAGAACTGCGGCTGTAGCTGCACAATCAGCTGCGGTGGTGCGGAGCCAAGCCAGCTCAATTTGTATTCCTACGTTCAAAACGACCCTTTGAATAAAATTGACCCACTGGGTCTACAGGATGCTGCGGTTTCGTCAACCGGCTCGCTATCACAACTTGGTGCTGCTGGTCTGTCGACCATACTCTTGATGTCAATGGTCAATGAAATTGTTGCAGCATTGACTAGAATCAAAGAAGAACTTCGAAAAATCAAAGTCAATAACTGCAAAAATCAAGCCCTAGCAAAGTATGAGCGGACTCTTGAGGAAATAGAAAAAGCTTATCCTTGTCCGATCCGGGATGGGGACAAAGGTTTTCAAAATCGGCGTGATCAAAAGCGCGGCGAGGCATACCAAGAATTGTTGGCCGATACTGCAAACTGCGAAGCTGGAATATCTCCTGGTCCAGCAACAACATTGAATGACTTAAGTTACTAGTCAAGATCGGAATGACGGACGGCCAAATGGCCGTCCGTCATTTTTCAAAATCCAACTTTCATACTAGGTTTAAGTCCAAACCGAATAAGAATTGTCCAGATAATCAAAAACTGTCGTCCCCCTGGCCAAACTTTCCAACACTTGGCTAAATATTGGCAGACCACATTTTTTTCTCCTGCTGATAGCAATTTTTGAGCTAAAGCAAATTGAAAGGGTGAGCTGTAAAATGATTTTGAATCTACGGATCTCATCAATTCTTCTTTTGCTTGAATTATTGCGCCTTCCTCTAAATAAACCAAACCAAGTGCCGTATGTGCTAAATGACTAGAACTTTTCAGCTCTAGGATCTTTAATGCTTTCTCTTTGACTTGAGGCAGGCTCAATTGCTTTAGATAGAGTTTTAATTGTGTTTCTAACACAGTTAGCTCATTAGAAACTTTGGGAAGCAAATTGTCTGCCAAAGAAAGCAAGAATTGATCTTCTTCTGAGGTACTCACTTTATTTACAACAAGGCTCAAGTAAAGAGCGCAATCATCTGCTAGTTCAGTGGTGTCTGGCTCTATAGCTCGCGCTTCGGAAATTAATTTGATACTTTGCATTGGATCAATAGTTGAAAAAAAAGACGCTGCATTAGACAAAATATCTACATCTCTTTTTCTAGTAAGAAGAACTTTTTCCCACGCTGATTGTAATTGCTGCGTCCGCTGTTCACTAAATGTTCCAATCAATTGAGCTTCAGGCCAAAAAAGGCTAGGGTGTTCAGCATGTTTTGATATAAGCCAAAGACAATTCTGTAACCACTTTTCATGATTTTGTTTTGAAGAAGAGTGCCGAGTGTAATAACCAAGCAATCGCACTCTATCCTCACAATTGTTCGGATTCTTAGTCACTTTTTGTTCGATATCGTGTATGTCGCTTGGGTTTAAAGAGCGCCCTTCGTCAAGCCTCTTGATGCCGTCTAATCGCATAGTTCTACCTTTCTACTAAATTCCAATTTTTTGATTTTAATTCTATTCTCCGCGAAAAAAACAATTTTGGCCAGTGGAGCGCCTTCCATAGGAGGCTTTCCACTGCGAATTAGCCCGTTACAGACTACCGATTTATTTCGGCAAAGAGGCTCTTTCACATCCTTGCTTTTTCTTTCAAAACTTTATAGCAGACCGGTCTATTTAAAAATCAATTTCCCGAACAGGGTTTGCTATCTGAAGAAGCAAGAGAGCAAGGAACCCCTTGCTCTCTTCTTCAATTTCAATTCACTTGGGCATGTCGTGTTCGGATTCCGGCGAACTGTCTTTGTCCGCTCCGACCTTTGGCATGATACTACATTTTTTGGTACCACTTTTGGTTTTCCGGCAAGCTGAATGCATAAATGGTGGGCAAAAATTAGACCGATAAATTTATTTCCCGCACTTCTTCGCTTTTGTCATTTTTATTACTTCTTCTGCCGATCTTGTGTGGTCCATTTAGCAAGCATTTGCTCATATTGATTTTGCAACGTTTCAGTTTTTCCCTTCAGTTCTGCTGCATCTTTAATTGCTTCATCTCTCTCTAATTTCTGTTTTTCCAGCTCGCTGTGTAGGCGCCCTAGCTCAGCCTTCTGGCTTTCTTCCTGTCGTCGCAATTCTGTGGCTGTTGCTTTTTGAGCGGCGCTATCTGCTTCCAGCTTTGCTATTTCCGCCTGTTGATCTGCAACTTGCTTTTTAAAGGCTTCGATATCCAGTGCATCTTGGTCACTTTCCTTCTCTAGCTTTTCAATGGCTTCAAGGGCACCATGAAATTGTTTATGTGCGGATTGCACTTCTTCCGCTGCTTTTTCTTTTACCGCTTGCACTTCCCGAGCGGCTTCTTGGGCAGCTTCCCGCCATGCAACATCGAAGGCCCTTTTTACCGATTCCGGTATTTCATTGTTTGTGGTGCTAATTTTTACTGGCCTGGAAACTTTCCAATTTTCTAGGTGCTTATAAATCGTCGTCAGGCTCCCTCGGCCCAGGGCGTTCAAGAGCGCCAGCGCGGTCACTTCTTTCCCTTCTGCTTCTAGCCTGTTTGCGGTCTCAAATAGTTCGTCCGGGTCTATTGCCTGCGATCTGCTCATTTACTGCTCCTTTTTCACGCTGTCTTTTTATTTTAGCATGTTTTTTATTATTATGATTATTACTATTATTATCATTATTATTACTAAAATGCACAGCAAAAAGCCGCGAACGACCCAT
>JADYXQ010000331.1 GCA_021772135.1 Candidatus Obscuribacter sp. | reverse complement strand
TCCCTGGTTGTCCCTGGTTGTCCCTGGGTTCAGACACTATAGGCGTCTGTATCTATTATTCACGGCTCTGGCAAGGACCATGTTCAGGCTACCCTATATATCTATATAGGTTTGCTGTAATTGGCATGAATTGAAAAGTCCCCGTCGACGCGGGGACTCAAGTGTTGTTGCGCTTCTTGATGCAAGTGCGAGATGCACGCGCGGGCGTTCTTTGAGAAGTGTCTTGTGTCTATACGCCAGGCTGGTTTTCTCGACAAAAAAACGAAAAAATTTTCTCTTTGGCGGCATACTGTCACGTTCTACAGCGAACCAGAGCTTTTTTAACTGGTCGTGATTGTTGATGGTGCCAAAAGTTTGCAGCGGGTTGCTGTTGGCAAAAGATCTGTATTTGACGTTTGGCAGCGACTGACTTTTTTACCATATACAGGGGTTTTCTCGCCAGATATAGCGGTAAACCCCGGTACTGCTGCGGTCATTCTGGGAATAAAAGATGATATCCCGGAGTCACGGTAAATACCTTCTGCTTTTATGAGGCTCAAATGTCTCCTACAGACGATTCTCCTGACCTGAACGATACAGATATACAGCAACAAAGAGAAAAACACTGGAAGGCTGTCAACGACCCTGATACGACAATCCAAGACCTTGAAATCATCATTAGCGCCGGATGTCTGGGCCTGGTCAGGCGGGCGGCTGAGCACCCACAGGTAACGCTCGATGTGATCATTGCCCTTTCACAGCATGAGGATCCGGAGGTCAGAGCAGCGGTGGTGGATCACCACCAGACATCCGCCGACCTGCACTGGCGGTTGGCTACAGATGACTCCGCCGATGTTCGGTATGCCATTGCCGAGAGTTATCTAGTCGATATGGACGTCATAAGCTCACTTTTAGAAGATGCGAACCCTTATGTCTCGCACAGAGCCAGGACCACATTGAAAAAACGCAATATTCATCTGCTTGTAGCTGCTGAGATTCCCGAGCTCGAAAATCCGCCCCCAGCCAATGGCTCCGACCACTCGGCTGCTCATTAAGCACTTCAAGTATCAGGCACGTATAGTATAGTGTTTGAGCCCCGGCCCTTTGGGCATGAAAAATTAAGCGGGAAACAACGGGCTTGTTGGCATAAATGGCTGGAGAAATGGCGGAACCTGAATCTGGTAAGCAATCACTGAGTTTTAGTTTTGATTCTTTAGCCGACGAATTAGAAGGTAAGGAAGCCCCTGCCAGTTCGGCCAAAGACCTGACTGACAAACTTTTTAACGTGGTTTACGGCGGCCAGAGCGGAGTGGTGCAGAAAGAGGAGCAAACCGACTTCTCTCTTTTTGGCCGTCGCCTGGCTCAAGATGTGCGGGTTGATCTTGGTGATGGCGCCGGGAAAATTCACCACAGCAATGGTGATCTGACAGTTTTCAATACGCTCAACTCATACACCCAAACCACTGATCAAGGCGGCTTTTACAGAGTGGGAGCCGACGCAGAGAAACAAGTGATTTTTCACTTGCGGGGCGACGGTGACATTGACATTATTGGCCCTGGATTCGACGACACTTTGCATTTGACCAGGGGCGAAGAGAGTAGTATCTGGAATAACGAGAGCGGTACTCTTACTATTACTCTCAATCAAATCAGTGGCGAAACCTCAGTGATTTTTAATCCAGCTAAAAAATAGGTTCGCCCTCAAGTCTGACCGCTGGTTTCTGCTTGAAAGGCAGCCACGGCTCCGTCTTCTACGTCAAAATAAATACTTATTGGATTACAGCAAACTTCGCAATCTTCAACGTAAGTTTGCCCACCGGCTGTCAGATCGAGCAGCATTGAAATTTTTTCCCAGCAGTATGGGCAGCTGAAAAAGTATTCTTCCAACATATTCAATTACCTTGATTTTGAAATTAGTCCAGTTAGTGCACCATATACGGTGCAATGTGATTTTTGCAAGTGACTAGACATTTTGATGGAGAAAACATTTTTCTTCCCCTGCAGTGTGCAACCTGTTGCAATCGACTTCGCTGCAGCTATCTGGCCCGCACTCAGGCCCCAGGGCTTGCCAGAGTGTCTGTCGATATTTCAGTACTAACGCAGTCTCGTGCTCACCCGCTGCCATGACGGCCTCACTGGCAAGAAAGTTTTGCAAGTGAGACTTGTCTCTGGCGATGACAAAGAGCCCGGACTCTTCCTTTTCGGCATTATAAGAAGCATAAAGGTAGGGATTAACTCTATCTATCACCTGACAAAAATGTTCAAAGTTGACATTTATTTCCGGCTGACCAAAATGATCTTGAAAGCCCATTAACAACGGCTCTAATTCTGTGCGAGTGTTCTGTTTGTCCACAATCATTAGTGCTCGACTAGCGCCGTCATAAAGGTCAGGCATCGCTCTTAGCGGCGGGCTCAAAACATAATTGGCCATAACCAGCCAGTCTTCTCTGTCGCTATACATGAAACCCGCCCGCGCGCCGTCATAATGAGTGGCTAACAAGCAAAAGCGTTCAGGCAGTTCGATGGCATTGAATACATCTACATTGCCCAGTTCTTGCGAATAGAGCCAGTGATGGTTTTTATGATTGCCTTCGCTCAAGTGTAAAGTGAACTGGAAGTCTTGCCCGCTCAGCCATTCGTCGATGCTTGGTAAAGTCATAGCAAAGCAGTCTTAATTAGCCCACGCTCGAAGGATGCTCGGGCTGGTAGCCATCGGCACGTTCTTTGCCCTGGTTAGTAACATAGAGCAAATCGTGATCGTAAGGTGTTGCACCTACCAGCATCTGTTCGGCAAGCCAACCGAGAGCAACATCGACAGCATGCTTGACGTCTTGCTGCACGTCCGGATGATAGTCAGACGCCAGATGGTCTACCACGTCTTGACGCTTGTTGTTTGGTTCTTTGGCCAAATGGAGAATATGCAAAATATGATGGCCGAGGGTCTCCGGCTCAAGAGCGACAACTTTTTTCGGATCGGGATATGAATCCTTAAGGGCTTTCATCATTGCCTCCTGAGGCTGGCGGTCGCTTAGTGAGTGATAATTTAGCATAACTGGGCGGCAACAGTTTTAAAGGGCAATTTCTGCAGCCGCGCTTAAAAAGTTAGCGGAGCCGCTGCGGCCAATCAATGTGGAGGTTACAGTGCCGTCAGCACCGACAAATACATACGTAGGAAGTGGCCCAATCTGCAATCGAGTGATCAGCTCAGAATCGGCAGAGTCAGCTGCCGCCTTATCAACATTAATGCGTCGCAAAATCACTTTGCTGCCGTAGCGATTTGCCGCTTCCCCGGCCAGAGCAGTCGTTTCGTCGCACTGGTGACACCAGGGTGCTTCAAAAATCAATGTTTGAGGTGTGCCTGTTGTGGCTATTTTGGGCGCTTCGCCGGTAGCGGGTGCGGCGGCAGCGGACGGTGCTTCTTGAGAGTTGAACATCCAGCTGGCCACGTGCAATGCCGCCCGTTCATCATATTTAGTAGTCTTGGTTTGGCCATCTTCCAGTACTAGATGTTCGCTAGGTAAAGCGATGAAAGTTTTTTGCTTGCTGGCTACAGTGTTGAAAATTTGCCAGGTGCCCTCAGGCTTGACCAATTTATCGAGGGTGCCTTGCAGTACAAGCACTGGTACAGAGTCAATTTTTTTGGCAGCATCTGGTGACTTGTTCATAAACGCTTGAAACTGCATAAGTTCGTCGGCCGAGAGATCTTGACGGTTAAGCGGATCGGTCTGCCAAATGTGGCGCAGCTCTTGATTATTGGTGGCCTGGTCGATAATGCTTTTACCAATATCAAATTGCTTTTTCGGGCCGGTCATAAATTCCACTGCTACTTTAAGATCAGTGCCTGTGGTATCGAAACGCTCTCCCGATGGTGCTGATGATATTAGCCCGTTGAGCTCGGCTTGATACTCGGCTGCGGCCTGGATGGCGATGGCACCGCCCATTGATTCACCCAAAATGAATAAGGGCAGCTGGTTAGCCGCTTTTATAGCTTGAGCGGTGACGCCGATATCACCCAGAGTGGCTTTAAAATTAAGTTGCTCGTGTCCTTTGTTTTGCAGCCATGAGCCAAAGCCGCGAACGTCAATTGCATAAGTAGCGATGCCGCGTTTGGCCAGGCGCACACCCAGACTGTTAAAAGCATCGGTGTTGAGGCCAAGTCCATGAATGCAGAGCACTGATGCACGAGGTTTGACTTGCTCGTCAATCCAGCTGGCACAGGGCGGAAAACTGGGATAGAGTGCGTTGGATTTGGATTTGTCCTTACCGTCTTTGGGCACCACTGTCGGTGCTGTTGCCGGCGCCGAGGTTGGCACCACATTTTTCTTGGGCGTGAGCATGATGGGCACGCCAACATTGACACCTCTATCGTCATCACGATTGTTGATATGGGCCTCAACTGGCGGCTTGACGTTGGGTTCCTGGGCTGCAGCTGGAAAGTAGTTGAGCACGGTCAGGGTCAAAGTGGTCAGCGCCAGCAATCTGAAGCCGAGCGACAAAGTTGATTTGTTATTCTTGCTCAATTTAGTTGGCCTTAACCATTTTCGTTGGCATAATCCCTAAGGCTGCCAGTTTGCGCTTCAGCTCAGGCATGGCTTTGCGAGCGGCTTCGATGCCGGATTCAACGCCCGATCTGCCGTCTTTCTTATTGCGTGAAATCAAAGAGATGCCATTGGTATTCGGATGAATAGTGATGTCGGCCAGTTCGTTTGGTTGTTTATCAATGTTGTAAAGCTGGATTTTTAGAGCCTGGGTACTGACTGAGCCTGCTTTTCTAAATGTCTTGAGTGGCACTGTCTCTAAGTCTTCGTCGATGTTGATGGCAATGATAAAATCAGCGCCCATCTCGCGCACATGATTGACAGGCAAGTTGTTAATGAGGCCACCATCACAATAGAGGTGATCACCGATTTCGACAGGTTTGCGCAAACCAGGCACAGCTGTGCTTGCTTGCAAGGCCTCACCAAGATTGCCTTTTGTCAAACGATGGCTGTTGCCGTCAACTAGATCGGTTACTACTGCGGCAAAAGGTATGTGAAGTTTGCTTATTTCGTTGTTGTCGCCGGCCAGGCGGTTGGCGTATTTGCGGAACTTGACGCCGCGATAAAGACCATCGTAAGGGTGATAGCCAACCAGTCTCGGTAAAAACATAATCGGTGCAACGGCGATACGCAACTTCAAATCAACAGGCATGAAATTTCTCATCAGCTCTGAATCATCAAAACGGTCGGCCAGTTCGTCAATGGAGAAACCGGCGGCATAAAGGCCGCCAACTACAGCGCCGATACTGGTGCCGGCGATTAGATCTATTGGAATGCCTTCTTCTAACAACACTTTCAGAACGCCTACTTCAGCGGCACCGCGGGCGCCACCACCACCTAAAGCCAGGCCGATTTTAGGACGGTCTTTTTTAGAAGTGACAATAGTGTCGGTCACTCTTTGAACTGTGTTGGTTTGAATTTTTTTAGTGCGGCCGGTATCGGTCGTAGTGGTGGTTTGCGTGGTAGCGGTGCTTTCGGTGGCCGGTAAAATTACATGTTCGGCTGTAGAACCTTGAATCGGGGTCACCGTACCATTGCCGGATTGAGCAAGGCTGAATTGTGTGGCACTGCAAGAAAGTGTGAGTGCGCAAAAACCTGCTAATACTGACGTAGCCTTCATTAATCTGAAACCCCGAAACTGATTTAATATGAGGTACTTATTCTATCAAATGTAGCCTTTGTGCAGCCTTGCGGAAACGCTAATGTTCATAACTAGCAATAGTGCTCTTGAAAAGTGGAGAAAGGGCCGCTATTTAGCGTAGACTTGGGTATAGGGAATAATCACCCAATTAGCATCATGAAAGCGGCCAATGATTTCCTTCAAGCTTAAAGGCGTGCCTACCCTCTTCATCAAGGGTTTCACAGCCGACGATATCGAGACCATGTTGAATTTTGCTCGAGATGCGAGCGCCAATAACCGCACTACGAACAACACCATTCTTTTCATTGATACGCCGATCACCGCGCCTACCGTCGAAGCAGTGCACAAGCTCAAAGAAGAAGGCTTCCGCGTAGTTTTTCGCGATCACCACGGTATTGACGGGGAAGCAACAAACGACCGCGATCGTCAGGTCTCTATGGCAACCGCCAAGCTTGTGCAGTTGCTTGGTGACGACTGTCGCATTACAGTGCGGCGCCTGCATCCGGCCTGTTCCACACTGGTTGAAGTGGGCGAATTTGCGAACGCGCTCGCCGTGATTGCCGATCCTGATCCTGATGGATTGACCGCCGCCATGAAAGCCGTGGGCATTTATTACGATCAATTAGACGAAGACGCTGCATTGCTCGATGGCGAGCCGTCTTTGCAGGTGACCGGTTCGCCTATGTCGGCCCTGCTGGCCAAAGGTGTGGCCACACTTCCCCCTTATGATCCGTCAAAACCACGAGAGCGCGAAAAAGCGTTGCAACAATTATTTATTCGCTGGGTTGCGGCAGTGAATGGTGACCCTCGAGCGGCAGCAGCTCTTGAGGCCGGTGTCGAAGCCTATGATCAAGCAGTTAAAGTGGCTCAAGATTTAGCCCCCACCGCTAGTGAAGTGGCACCAGGGGTGATGCTGGTTGATACCATTGAATCTGATTTATATGATCCGGGTACTTTGATGGCACAGCTGGAAAAACGCTCGGGCTGCAAAATAACGGTGTTGCGTAAAGACAAAGGGCCCATCGCCGCTTTGCACGGCATTCAATATAGTCTTGCCGTCACTAAAGCTTTTCAATCGCAAGTAAATTTGCAAAATGTTTTACCGCCGCAGACAAAATCAGATCCGAAACTCGGCGTCATTAGCAATGTCACTTTTTTGTTGCATGTGTCAGATCTGGTCTGGCATGAACAAGTCTTACCCGCTTTGCGATTATTGCCATGAGAATAAAGCTGTCTCTGCTGAAACACTTGATGGCACTAATTCTTGGGGTGACAGCTTTTGCTCTGCCAGCCTGCGCGCAGTATGGTGGCATTCCAGTTGGCATTCCCAAATTTGTCTTTAAAGACGGTCAAACCCACATGGCTGGAAAAGCGTTCGGCGTCAACTGGTTCAAAGGCCGCAAACTTTTGATCGCACCATATCACCTGCTTGGCCCCGCCGGTGGCTTTGGTCACTATGTCGACCCGCGCAACTTGCCCACTGAAATAACTGCTGTAAACGTTATGGATTTACAACGTAGACAGGTAGTCGCTACCGCCGGTCATGCTTTGACCAGTTGGGCCTGTCCTGTTGAGCGCTCTAATGGCGATCTTGGTGGCGACCTCATGGCTTTTGAGCTTCCTGGTCGCTGCAATCTTCCGGTGCTCACCATCGCCCCGCCTTTGCTGCCGGCGAAAACGAAAGTCTGGGTGCTTACCAAAACAAATAATTCCACCGGCACTACGGCCGATCGTTATGCCGGAGAAGTCACCAGTTGTTATCGCACGGCTATGGTTTTGAAAATGGATCAGGTGGTGGATGCTGCTGCGTCCAGTGGTTCTCCGGTGGTCAATGACAAAGGTCAGATGGTGGGAATGATGGTGGGTACTATGGATGACGCGCGACGCAATGTGGCGTGCATTCCTGCCCAGAATATATATGAGCGCTTGCTGAAAGAAGTAGGGCAATAAAATTGTTTGCGGCATTCGTAGGAGGATGGAATGAAAAATAGAATTGCTTTTGTGTCGGCTCTGTTTGCGGTTTTGACTTGTTCTTTATCAATTACCGCCGCGCAATCTCAAGAAAATGGTTCTCAGCCACACTCAACTCCTTTGCCTATGAGCGCACCGCCTGGAGCTACTGCTCTGCCTGTGAGCACTATGTTAGTTACGACGACAATGAATGTAGACGGTTTTCGCATCAGAGAATATAAAGGCATCGTGCGCGGAGCAATGGTGCGCGAGCCCACAATCGGTCAAAGTTTTAAGGCCGGTTTTCAGGGCATGTTCGGCGGCAAAGTCGGTGCTTATGTGAACATGTGCGATCAGGGGCGGCAGCAATCTTATGATGCGATGGTGGCTAAAGCTCAGGCTCTTGGTGCCAATGCCATAATTGGTGTGCAGTACGACAGCAACTCATTCACTGTCGATCAAAATCAGTTTGCTACCGAAGTTGTTTGCTACGGCACTGCTGTTTATGTCGAACCGATTCGCTAATTAAGGTTTATTGATCAGTCCGCCGCCGGGTGCTTCTTTGTCACGAGGCAGCTTTTCCAGGAAGGCGACAATGCCCTTGTGGTCTGCGCCGGGATGATCGAACTGCGCACTATCGCGAGCAATTTCTAAAGCGTCATCGGTTTTGACGCCACGAGAAACTATCAATTTGACCATTTGCAGGTCACCGACGATGGTGGCATTGTCGAGCAGAGTCAAATAGTTGTCGTCCATATGTTCGAGATCGTAGCCAGCCATCAGCAAATCTTTTAACGCTTTCATATCGCGTTCTCGCAAAATCCGTTGCACTTTCGTCTCGTCTGCCGGAGCTTCAATAACTGGCTCTGGTGGCGGATCTTTTAAATTAAAGAGAAATTGGTCAAAGCTCGGTGCCACTGGCAAGATGCGGTCTGCTAAGTCTTGCTCGGCCGGCGCAGGGTTATTAATCAGTGAGTGATCCCAGAAGTAGACATGACCATGATCTTGCTCACGGATGGAAAGGCAAATCAGATTGCCCATTGAATCATAAGCGATGGGCAGCAAGCCCTGGGGCAGTCTGAGCTTGTGAGTTTCAAGATAGTGCCGCAGATCTTGATCGGTGTCATTCAACCCTAGAATATATCGGCAGTCAGAGCCGCTTTCAGAATCTTTGAACTGAAAGCGATTGGGCTCGGGGCAAGCACCATTAAACTGCAAAAGAAATTCGCGATATGGCGCCGGCAGTGGGCTGCCCAGCTCGCGCTCGAAATTGGCCAGATTTTCTTCGGTGGCGGGGTCGAATGTATCGTATAAGGTCGGGCCTAGCATGTGGTTTATCTATAAAAGGGGCTCGTCAATAATTATGCTACATTCCCCGGAGGTTTTCTCCTGTCGGCTTCTTCTCAGCTCGTTTGGCGCATAATTCGTTCATATTTCAGTTGTAAATAGAGTAAAGTTTTTGGCAATTACATAGACTGCATAGTCTTTTGCCCCATTTAGTGAGGACTCCATGACCACCAAAGTCAGTTTGTCACCGGTGTTTGCCTGCGCACTGAGTCTGTCGCTTCTGGTTTTGTCCATAGCCGCAGCAGATGGTAAGGCTGGCCATGACGTCAAAACAACCAAACTGATCAAAGGCGTCAGCTATTCCAGTGGACCTGCCATTAATAACGATCAAGCCTTGAAGACCCAATTACAAGAGCTAACCCGCGTTTTGGCCGCCAGTGATGCCGCTGGAGTAGCTAAGCTCTGGGCCCAGGACGGAACTTATACAAACGAAGACGGCCAGACCTGGCAGGGCCGCTCAGCTTTAGAGAAGCGTTTTGCCGGTGTGTTTGCCAGTCAGGGTCGCATTTTGATTGATTTCATTCCTACCAGTACGCGCTATTTATCTGACCGCGTGGCCATGGTAGACGGTTTCGTCAAACTCAAAGAAGAAATGGCCGGTGAGCCTGAGACCAGATTTTCTATGGTATTTCAGAAACAAGACGATGGCACCTGGTTGATGGCATCGGCCAGTGAAACTCACTATCTGGCAACTGCACCGGGTGATCATTTAAGGCCCCTTCGCTGGCTAATCGGTGACTGGGCAATCGCTAAAGACGGTTCATCCATGCAGCTTAAAGCTGAGTGGGCGGCAGACAAAAAATTCATTCACATCACACAAAAAGTGAAAAAATCCGATCGTGCCAACGCACTAGATAGCCAGCAAATTATCGGTTGGGATCCGCGCAGCGAGCAAATCGTCTCATGGAGCTTTGACGCTGTAGGCGGTTTTGGTTCTGGAGTTTGGCTCAAGCGCGGAGACAAGTGGATGATCGATTCTTCGGGTGTCGAACAAGACGGACGCATCACTAGAGCCACCGATATCATGGGTCCAGACGGGCTTAATGCCTTTTCCTGGCAGTCTGTCAGACGCAGCGTTGATGGTCAGCCTTATACAGACACAGTGCCTTTAAAAATTCAAAGACAGACGGTAAAACTTTAAGAGGGGCGAGATATTACTTGTGAAAATTAGAGCTGCTTTTCTTTTAGCAATTACTGTCAGTGCCCTGGCT
>JADYXQ010000055.1 GCA_021772135.1 Candidatus Obscuribacter sp. | reverse complement strand
GTTCAGAAGCGCTTTCGAGAATTTGATCGCGATTATTTTGCCAGGCAGAGGAAACATTTTTCAAAACTTTTTTAAAGCCGGGGAGGCCGTGACGATCGTCAACAGGAAAATAAGTACCACCAAAAAATGGTTTGCTCTCGGGGGTGAGAAAAACCGTCATGGGCCAGCCGCCGTGGCCGGTCATCAATTGAATTGCCTTCATATAAATTTCGTCTAAATCGGTGCGTTCTTCTCTATCAACTTTGACATTAATATAGAATTTGTTCATCAAGTCGGCGGTTTCTTGATCTTCAAAAGATTCGTGGGCCATGACATGGCACCAGTGACAGGCGGCATAACCAATCGAGAGAAGAATTGGCTTGTCTTCTTTCTTTGAGAGGCTGAGCGCCTCTTCACCCCACGGATACCAGTCAACCGGGTTGTGGCAATGCTGCTGCAAATAGGTGCTGGTTTCTTGCGCCAGACGATTTGTTTTTGCACTAGAGCTATGCGTGAGCGCACCAGATTGTTTTTTATTTTCCTTACTCAACACGAGCTCCTTCTTTATTGCGTTCTTTGTCAATGCGTTCATAAGCTTGAACATTGGCTTCTACAGTTTTGTCCCAGGTTATTTTCGCCGCCGAAATTTTTGCCTGGGCCGATAATTTTTTGAATAATTCGCTACTGCCCGCTAACTTTTCCATCAGGTCCGCCAGCTCGATCGCGTTTAAATGGTCCTGCAATAACAAAGAATCGTGGCCGTTTTTCAAGACTTCGGCCACTCCGCAGACGGCACTGACAATGGGTACCAGTCCGTATTGCATAGCTTGAATGGGAGCCATGCCAAAGGGTTCCATTTTTGAAGGTAAGACAATCACACCAGCTTGCTGGTAGACCGATGCCATGTCTTTTTGATAACCAAGAAAGACTACTTCTTTGCTGATACCCTTTGTTTTTAATTGCAGACGCTGCAGCGGCTTTTCTTTAAGACCGGCAATGAGAAGGCGGAAATTACAACCTCGTGCCTTTAAGGCGGCGCAGGCAGCAAATAAGGTATCGAGTCCTTTTTTGCGAAAACCTTTGCCGACAAACAAAAATGTAAATTGTTCGCTTGCCGCCGCGGCTTCGGTTTTTATCTCACCAGCGGAAGCCAGGCTAGCCCCCGGATGAGCTATAGCATAGGGTGCCTGCGGCGGTAGTTTATAAGTGTTATAAAAATCGTCTTTCATTACTTCTGCCACAAAGATGCGCATAGAAGCTACCTGGCAGAGCTCGCGGTCATATTTATACCGAAGCTTGTAAGCTTGAACCGTAGCCAGTTTGAAATTATTTACCACACGTTCGAAAGGATAGCCGACAAATGAAAGACGACTGGCTGTGTGGTTATGAAAAGTAACGACGTCAGTTTTCTTTAAAGGGAAGTGTTGCGAATGGACAATATCAAATGGCCCGAACGATGCCACCGCATCTGACGCCGCCTTACGATAGTGTTCTATTTTTTGCCATTTACGTGCACCCTTTTTGGGCGGGCTAAATTTATGCACCGTTAAATTTTCATGGGTTAGTTCGCCATGGTCGCTCTCGCAAATAACAGTGATGCGGTGGCCGGCAGCAAGCAAGCCTTCAATTAATTTTAAAGCGTAAAGTTCCAGGCCACCCTGGCTGGAGAACAATCGCATGACAAAAGCTATATGGAAACGCTGGGGCATTTTCTTTCAAAATCGGTTGACAGCTGTCATTATCATATAGATCTGTGTGGTTTGGCGAATTGAGAGCTGTATTGATTTGATTGAACAGCGGTAGGCAATACAAGTGCAAAACCTTGATTATGATGTCATTGTTGTTGGCGTCGGCGCCATGGGTGCTGCTACTGCTTGCCAGCTGGCGCGCCGCGGTGCAGCAGTGGCACTATTTGAACAATTCGAGCTTAACCACAAGCATGGCAGTTCGCACGGTCGTAGTCGTATTTTTCGCCTTGCTTACGAAAACCCCGCTTATATCCCCCTGGCTCAAGCTGCCCTGCCGCTCTGGCAGCAAATAGAAGAGCTAACGAAGACAAAGTTGCTCACCACCACAGGTGGTCTTGATTTTGGTCGTCGGGGACAGAAGGTTTTCAATATCTGTGAAAATCTCGAAAGCGCACAAATTGTTTGCGAGCGCCTGCCCGCCTCGGCAATTATGGAACGCTTCCCTCAATTCTGTTTGACTGAAGAAATTGAAGGAGTATTTCAACCAGACGCAGGCGTGCTCGACGCTGAACTCAGTGTTGCCACCATGACGGGCCTGGCCCAAGCTCGTGGTGCACAGTTTTTTACTGAGACAAAAATTGATCGCTTAAAAACTTTTGCCGGCGTGGAGCTTGTCGCTGGCGAAAAAGTCTATCGCGCCAAGAAAGTGGTGCTGGCTGCTGGAGCCTATATTCAGGATTTGTTTGACAGTTTCACAGCGACCAAATTGCCGCTTAGTATCAGTCAAGAACAATATTTATTTCTGCAAAGCCCTTCGCCGCATTTATTTGACGTCGGTAAATTTCCTGTCTGGATTGACTATGATGCCATGGCCGGTGCCAGATCTTATTTGAGTATGTATGGTTTTCCGCGCATGGCTGAGCCGGCCGCCAATGCCTCTCACATCAAGGTTGCCTGTCACATGAGCGGAGAGTCGGTGACCACAAGAATGAGAGATTACGAGCTTAATCAAAAGGTGGCAAATCGGTCACTGCAATATATCAGTGAGATTTTACCGCAAGCTTATGGACCGATCGCTGACTTTGCCAGCTGCCTTTATACCACCACGGTTAACGAACGTTTTATTCTAGATTTTGCCGATGACGCCGAGAGTATTTTTCTCGCTTCGCCCTGTTCAGGTCACGGTTTCAAATTTGCACCGGTAATTGGTGAGATTGTCTGCCAATTAGTTCTGGACGGCAAGACCAATCACAACATAGAACTTTTCAATTTAAAACAAGCTCTCAGTTTAAAAAACTGAAAGGCTTTTTAGACGATGGTGGCAAGAAGTCCATCATATAAATGCATGTTGGCGTCGAGTACTGAGCTTAAGCCAAATTCGACGGCATCAAAATGGCCCCGTTCAAGGAAATAGAGAGCCAGAGCAATGGAATCATCAGAGTGCTCTTGTTCAACCATAACGTGATCAAACCAGATGTGATCTTGCAAACCAAACTGCTTGAAGGCAATTTGCAGGGCTTTAAATTCTTCCACTGCCATTAGTTCAGTGGCGGTTATGGCACCGGCGGCGATGGCAGCTTTGGAAAGACTGGTGGCTAATTTGAGAGGATAGTAAAAGGGAGTTACTTCTTTGATGAAGCTCTTTACTCCTTTTTCCACAGTGAAAGCGCGGTAGGCGCTTGCGCTGTTTCCGGCTTGCAGGGCCACGCTTTGCAATTGCAACTGATGTCTGTCGCTATTGACGCCATTGCCGTATTCGTTGCGCACATTTTCTAAAATGAAAGCCACAGCTGACTCGGGCATGATCGTGGCCGACTTGAGCAAAAGTCTGCGCAAATGAGAAGCGTGAGCGTCATAATTTTTGAGTAAGTGGCCGGCTGCGGCCGGCGAGAATTGAACACTTTCCAGCGCGCGAAAAAGCGGATGGTCAAAGGCTCGATGAGCGCCAGCAAACTGTCTTAATGTCAGACTCAAATCACTATTCGCATTAGATTTGAGACTGCGCTGAGCGGCGGAGAGCATAGGTGACTTAATCAGGAGGCCTTGGTGCTAGCTAATGTTTTTTTTTCAGACTCGCCTTCTTCTTCTTCTTCAAGCTCTAGCAACCACTGCGCTTCAAGTGCGGCCATGCAACCGGTTCCGGCAGCGGTAATAGCCTGGCGGTAAAGTTCATCTTGAACGTCGCCGGCAGCATACACACCTTTAATTGAAGTTTTGACACCGTCGGTTTTGATATAACCGGTTTCAGTCAGCTCAATTTGTCCCTGAAACAAATCGGTGTTGGGCTTGTGTCCAATAGCGATGAATACGCCGTCGGCAGGCAACACTGTCACTTCATCAGTCTTGATATTGCGCAGTTTAATGGCGCTGACTTCGCCTTCATTAACGTCGAGAATGTCTTCCACAACAGAATCAAGAATGAAGTGTACTTTGTCGTTGTTGCGGGCTCTGTCGGCCATAATTGCCGAAGCGCGGAAGCTGTCTCTTCTGTGCACCACAGTGACCGAGCTGGCAAAACGGGTGAGGAAAGTGGCTTCTTCTAAGGCTGTGTCGCCGCCGCCTACTACAAATACGGTTTTGTCACGGAAGAAGAATCCATCACAAGTGGCACAGGCTGATACGCCATGACCCATAAGTTTGCTTTCTGATTCCAGACCTAACAATTTGGCCGAGGCACCGGTACCGATGATCAAAATATCGGTGACGATTTCTTCTGAGCTGGTTTTGATTTTAAAAGGACGACTGCTCAAATCTACTGATTCGGCATTGTCGTAAATAAATTGCGTACCGAAACGTTCCGCTTGCTTGTGCATTTCTTCCATCAGCTCAGGGCCGAGGATGCCATTAGGAAAACCTGGGAAGTTTTCCACGTCGGAAGTAATGGTGAGCTGGCCACCGGCCTGCAAGCCCTGAATTACCAGCGGTTCCAGATTGGCACGAGCCGCATAGATAGCGGCTGTGAGGCCGGCCGAACCGGAGCCGAGAATAGTTACTTTCTTTCTGATTGCCATAGACTTATCCACTTTGCAGTTATTTAAATTGTATGGTCATGACTTGGATATTAGAGCTAGTTTCAATATTACTTAACTACTGGCAACCGCTATTGTTCAAAAGAGACGGAAGGCCGAAGGCCGTATGGCAAGTTATCCTTGAGGGGCTTAATTTCTTCGTTCAAAGCGCTCAGTTCCAGAAGTAGTCTGCTTTGCGCTTCTTTAAAGCCCTCCAGGCTGCCGCCACCCAGTTTGTTTGCCGTTTTCTCCAGCTCCAATTTTAAAAGCGCCAGGTCATGATGCTTTCCGAGAATTTGCTGAGCTTGCACCAGTTCGAGATTAGTGAGGCCAAAAAATTCGGCCAAAATATAGCGCCAGCGTTTAACTGAAAGCCGGAGCTCATGAAGTTCTTCATCAGCTTCGGCATGCCTGGCCTGTTCGTGAGCCACTCTTTCGGTAGCTTCGAGAAAGCCAACCATATGGTGATAAGCTGAATCATTGATTGATAATTTCAGCTCATCTTCGCTGAAAGCCAGATATTGCTCAAGTTCATAGGCTTTTCTGCCTACGTATGACTTGAGAGCATTGACAGCTTTCACTACTTTTAGCTTAGCAATTTTCTGAGAAACCTTCTCAGCCAGCTTCTTTCGCTTTTTCGTCCAGACCATAATTACAGGCTCGGGTAATGAGTATTGTTTGGCATGAGCAATGTTGACATCAAGGTTGCGCAAGCTTCCCAGAAGCTTATTCACGGCCTTCAGTGTCCTGCCTATGCGCTTCTCATACTCTTCGTCTTGCCAGCGGTCCAGAGTCAAAATGTCCCATATGGAATACCAACGACGCAAAACTACGCGGGTTTCGTGCACCCTTTTAGTATCCAATTTTTTATGCACTTTGCTCAGGCTTTGCTCTAAGTCGCGCATTACTACAATGGCGCGGCCCTCCTCCTGGGAAAGCCAGGAGACGGTGATCAGGTGCTCGGGTGCATGGGTGATTTTTTGCGGCATACTGCTTTAGTATGTCATATCCAAGTTTTGGGCGTTTTGCCCCTGCTTTGGTTTTCAAATTTTGGGTCTGGTACCAAGACAGAGATTTTTGCGCAAAAATCTCTGTCTTGGTACCAGGTAAACCTTGGACCCATCCACCTGTCCGCATCTACCTCACTTGAGCATGTCGTTGAAGAGCTCGGCCGAGCGCTTGATAATTAAGTCTTTACCGCCACGTCGATAAACAGACCGGGCTCGCTCCAGTAAATTGGGCATGGTTACCTGCTCGTGAGCCGGCAGATGAGAGGGGTTGCGCAAAAATTTGCGAATCGGCTCGGCATTATCGTGCCAGTGAAAACGTTCGGCCAGCCTGTAAGCGCCGGCTTTCATGGCTGCCAGCCGTTCTTGGTCCTGCAAAAGCGATTTGATCGCCTCGGCCCAAGCATTTGCATCTTCATAAGGTAAGGCAATGCCGGCGTTTTGCCCTTCAATCAGCTCGGCTAACTGATCGCCGCCCGTGGTCAGGGTCGGCAAACCACACCAGAAATAATCAAGCAGTCTGGTGCGGAATGAAAAACGGGTTTCCGGTAAATCAAAATGACTGGATACGGCAATGGTGGCATCAAGCAAATAATTGACTCGCTCGTTGTAATCGACCCAGCCTTCCAGGAAAAAGACATTTTTGTCGGTAAGGCCCAGCTCTGACGAAAGGGCAATGGCTCTGGTTGTCATGTCCATTACAGGCACTTTTGGATTAGGCGATTTAGTGCCCATAAAAACGAGGCGCAAATTGGGAATTTCGCTCACTAATTGTTTGACGGCTTTGAGAACCGTGAGCGGGTCAAACCAGTCCCAGATGCCGCCTCCCCAGAGCAGCACAGGATCTTCTGCACGAATTTGAGGCAGACGTTCTTTCAATCCGCCGCCGGATTTAACCGGTCTAGCCTCTGGCAGGCCGAAAGGCACGACATCAATAAGCCGCCGCAGGCTGGGATCGAATTGGTACATGGCCGGATTAATTCGACCAAGAGCGCAAAAGCGGCCCAGCCAATAATCTCGCTGACGCTCGGAAGCACAGACTGCAAGGTCTGCTGCGAGCATGTGTTTTTCCAGCACTTTGTGCATCAAACGGTAGCTGGAAGAGGCCTGAACATTGTCGTCTTTATATTGCACCAGCACTGAAAACAAGTAGGGATCGTAGAGATCGACAATCAAATATTTATTCATTTCGGCCAGAAATGGATAAGGCTTGAGCACATTTGCCTGCAAAAATATGGTGCTTGCGCCTTCCGCCAGTTCTTGCAACTTTTTGCGACCGCCACCGGCAACAAACTGAAAATTGGCTAGATCGGTCTGCGGCAAAGGCTCTACGTCAGTAACGTCAACGGGCGAAAAGACAGTGACCGAAAATTCCGAGGCTATAGCTTTGCCCAATTCCATTGCGCGAATGGCCGGACCGGCCATTTTTTTTGAAATCGGTTCAAGGGTGATTATAAGAATCTTCGAATTGTTCAAGGACATGAGGCAAATTATACCTAGTTCTCAACAGAACTAATTAAGCGGGGGCAGAAGGCAGTAAAATAAAAACGCAACATGCCTGTCAGCGAGCGCACCGGGGAGCAAGTTTTGAGCGATAGCGAGTCATTGCCCAGCCAATGTGTCAAGAATCTGGTTACCGTGGTCATTCCTACCTGGAACGGCAAACGCTTTTTGACCGGTGTTTTAGATTCAATTGCCATTCAAACTTATCCGCAAGTTGAAGTAATTGTCGTCGACAACGGTTCGAAAGACGGCTCTGTTGAATTCATGCGTGAAAATTATCCCTTCGTCAAATTGGCTCTCTATGAGAAAAACACCGGATTTGCCGTAGCGGTCAATCGCGGCATTAGAGAGTCTACCGGCGAATTTATTGCCCTCATTAATAACGACACGGTGCTGGAAGCAAACTTTATAGAAGAGCTGGTCAAAGGCATGCATGAGCATCCTGAATGCGGATCGCTCGGTTGCAAAATGCTGGCTTATGACGATCACACTTTACTCGACGGCGTCGGTGACGGCTACAGGCGAGGTGGGCTGCCGGGTCGCATCGGGCACAGAGAAAAAGACACCGGCCTCTTTGATGAAGGGCGTTACATTCTTGGTGCTTGTGGTGGTGCTGCACTTTATCGTCGCTCACTTTTTCTCGATATCGGTTTATTTGATGATGATTATTTTGCTTACCTGGAAGATGTCGATATTGCCCTGCGCGCTCAGAGTGCCGGCTACAAGTGTTTCTATATTCCCACGGCGCGTATTTATCATCTGGGCTGCGGCACTACCGGTAGTGGCTATAGCCCTCTAGTGGTTAAGCTCTCGGCACAAAATAACTGGAATACCATTGTCAAAAATATTCCCATGCCACTTCTGATTAAATGGCTATGGGAAATTTTCTTCTGGCAGGGCTATTACCTGGCCGTGGTCTGCGTTAGAGGTGGTCAGGTGTTGCCCTGGATTCAAGGCAGTTTGAAGGCACTAATGTTCTTACCTCGCATGCTCGGCAAGCGGGCAGCCATAAACAAAAAACGTAAAGTTACCCTCAAATATTTTGAAGAGGTGATTGTTCAATCAGAAAATGATCTTTCCGCCGCCCGTGAGCGGCTTTATAAAAACAAAGAGACAGAGACCAGTAGTGGTCGGAAATAATCAGGTGAAGCAATGAATATCGACGATTTTTCCAAGGCGATGAAAACCAAACCTGACTCGAACGACACAGGCAGAACTCTTGGTTGGAAACAACTTGTGGAAAATGCCAAAACATTGCACAAGGAAGGCAACTTTGATGAGGCCGCCGAGATTTTTGAGCAATCTATTGTCATGGCTCAATTACGACTGGGTGGAGAAAGTCTGGTGCTGGCTCACATTCTTATGCAATATTCTGAACTCTGCAAAGATTCGGGCCACACTGAAAAAGCAAAAAGCCTTACTTCGAAAGCCCGAGAAATGATGAGCAATCTGGCCGCGCAAGTCGATCCCGGCGAACCGGAATAAACCTAACATTTCACTGCTTCCATGTAGTCAGTTCAATCGGCTCGGTCTTAAAGCTTTTAATCATCTCTAAACGTCAGGATAAAGCTGTGCATCGTTTGAATGCAGCAACCAGCAGCGCAATTTTTCTCCATCAATTTCTTTATCTTTCACAGCGCTTTCTCAATTTCGGTGTTGATTTAAAAAATTAGTACAGAGGGAAATAATTTCACTAAAGCTGACATTGTCAAAGGCGTGGTCGCCTCTGGCAAATATATGTTCTTCATACTTTGTGCCGGTGCGCTCAAGCACTGCTTTCAGTGTTTTCTCTCGATTCAAAGGCACCACTTTGTCCAGCTTTCCATGCAATATCAAAACTGGTGGCATTCTTTTAATTTTTGCCGTGGGCAAAACAAAGCATCCGGCCATGTCGATTACCGACGAGATGCGGTGATCGCGGGCAGCAGTATGCAAAGCGAGTTCGGCGCCGAGACTGTGACCGAGCAAGCTAATATTGTTGCTGTCGACAAAAGGCTGGCGAGCGGCATAATCAATTGAAGCGCCGACGGTTTTTAGCCAGGTGTTGAAATGCCGCGCCATGTCTGCGCTACTGGCAGTATCAAGATCGTTTTGATCAAAATAGTGCACCACCATTACATGGCTTCCGCTTTTGCACAAAGGTGAGGCGAGGTCGCGAAAAAATTGGCCGACGCCACCGGAGCCGTGCAGAATAATAATAATGGGCGTTTTTGCCAAGCGGTCGTCAGCGTAGTACCACTCGACGGTAATTGGTTTGCCTTTGCTTACAAAAGACGATTGCTCTATTTGCGGCTTTGCCGACTGAGGCAGTGCCACCGCCGGTGCTTCCGGGCACAGAAAACCAAGAACCAGTGCCAATAGAGCCGATATCGGTAAAACCTTGCCTGCTGCTGTCACTGAGATTTACTCCGATAGCAGGCTTTCGCCACTGAGTGCGCCGGTGGCATAATCAAGGTCTTCGATTGTTTGGGTCAACTGCGAAGCTGCAGATTTGAGCGGAGAATAGGCTTTGGTAAATTTGCGACTGCGCAACTGCTCGAGGGCTAAACGCATCTGGCCCAGAGCTTCTTCTGTTTTTTCAACAGCCGCCGAAACCGCGTCTTGCACCAGATCAATTTTGTGTGTTTCATCTTTAGAGCGACAATTCTGGCAATAGCCAAGAATATCGAAGCGACTTGTAGTGTGCTTGAAACCCTTACGTTGGGCTACTGTTTTGCCGAATCCGCGAATCAATTCATCGTAAAATTCAATAGTCATGCCGCAGCCGAGGCAGATCAAATGGTCATGGGCTGGACCTTCTTCCACCGCTTCATAACGCAGGCCGCGATCACCGCTGACTGTAATGACATTGCCGTGCGCCTTGAGGCGATTGAGCGTGCGGTAAATAGTGGAAAGACTGACTTTCAAACCGCGTTCCAGTGCCAGCTCATACACTTCGGGGGCGGTGAGGTGGTCGCCCCTGGGTATAGCTTTGACTATTTCTTCAATTGCTTCGTGTGTGGAAAGCATTTTGGTTTTCTGATCATCCATAGATATATGTTCGCCGATTTATCTTCGCTCTGATCATCAGAGTTTGAAATTCCTCATTCGCACCTAATTGCTAACAGAACTGATTGTTATTGCGACAAGTTGCAAAAGTTGGGAATGAGCCTTATGGCGGAGAATTTCGGTTGAAAAGAAGCGCCTAAGGATGTTTAGTGATTTTCTATAAACTATTATCCTGGCTCGCTTAATCTGGAATACAAAACTTGATAAAAAGCTGCCGAATGCCACACTCGGGCCTCTGAAGTAGCTGATTGGATTTTGTTTAGATTACTTTCGTTGACAGTAATTATTGAGAGTGATAGCGTGAGTGACTGTTGCTAATGAGAATCACTCGCAAAAAATGTTCAGGTCTTCGAGTCCTTCTAGCGACTAATTGTCATCTTCGGTAGAAGTTGACCGTTCTTTTGGAATATTTTGCCAAAGCAGTCTGTTGCATTGAGCGATTCAGAGTTGTTTATCACTTTCGAGAATATGGAGATCCGATGATTACTAAAAAGACAATTAAACGCAGCAAGCGCGGTCAGAGTATGGTTGAGTATGCCCTGGGCATTGGCTGTGTAGCGGCACTTTGTGTGGTGGCACTTGGCTCACTGGGCCATATTTCCGGCGACATGATCAGAAACGTTGAACAAGCAACCAACTATCAAGGCCAGACTTCATCCGATGTCGGCCGCACCATTAAAGTGACATCTACACCATGGGTTCTGCAGTAAAAATTACTCGTGTTGATGCGAAGAGTGTTTGCATGCAGCAAACACTCTTCGGTTCCAAATAGTGATCTGGTGATTACAAAATATGGCTTGTCGTCCAATACAAAAGCGTAAGGTGAGCAGGCTGCGTGAGCGGCACGGACAATCGATGGTGGAATTCGCGTTTTCCATCCCTTTTTTGCTTTTAATTATAGTCACCATAATGTATTTCGGTCGAGTCTTTTATATTAAGCAAGCAGTGGCCATGGCCTGTCAGGAAGGCGCTCGCTTAGCCAGTCGTACCCCTGATTTAAGTGATGTCCAAATTCGAGAAAGCGTAACCGGATTTACCCTCTCAGGAGATCCAGTTAACTCTAGTTCAGTCGTGGCGCAGCAACTGGGATCGGCCAGGCTTTTATCGCAAGGAGCAACGGGAAGTTTACCCCCTGGGGCCAAAATCAAAGTATTGCCATTTGATTCTGATGGCAGTGTTGAAGATGAAATCGCACCTGGCACGATTGCTATAAGAATTGAATATCCTTTTGTTTTCACCGGCAATGCCTTCACGGGTGGTGCTAAAGATTTCGGCAACTCAATTGGCATTTATACCGGCGTCGGCGGTTCACCAGTGTCGTTTCTCGATTTTCCTATATCCGAAAGAGCGGTGGCTCTGGCCGAGGTTTATCAAAAAAATCAATAGCATTGTTCAAGGCAACCATTTTCGAGGTTCACATGCGTTCTTCCCCCACTATTACCAATTCAGAATCAATGTCTTCACTCTTAGGACGCGAGCGCACGCCGGTGCCGCCGAAGAAAGTCAGTGCCATGGTGCCTGTGCTTTTGTTGCTCGTACTTGCGCTGGTGGGCCTGGCAATCTTTCGCATGATGGCGCCCCAGCAGTCTGTCGCCAAGACCCTGCAAATAGTTGGTGCCGGGCAAGATATTTTTCCCGGAGCGCGCATAACTTTTCATGACTTGCATTACATCACCATTCCGGAGAGCTACTTCGCTGAGGGCATGAATGCCAAAACCAATTTGCTGGTTGGGCGAATTGCTCGTAACTATATTGGCAAGGGTGAGCCGGTTTTAGAGAGTAATCTCTTTAGCGGTCGAGACAATCTGGCTCAAAAAGTAGAGAATCACGAACGGGCCGTTACGCTTAAATTGGATGACTACGCGCTGGTAGATCACAGCATAAGTAGTGGAGACCATGTAGACATTCTTGTAACCACAACTCAAGACGGCAAAAAATACACTAAGACCGTCTGCCAGAGTGTCAGGGTGCTATTCAGTATGCCGCGTGAAGCATTACGGAGCAGCTCTTTAAGAGCACAAGAGGCCAGCCATATTACTCTTGCAGTTAGCCCCGAGCAAGCCGAACTGCTTGCACAAGCTGAAGAAACCGGCAAAATCAAACTTTCTTTGCGCAATCGATTGGCTACCGAACAGCCTTTGCTCAGTGGAGTTTCAGAATCTGATTTACTGCCTGCACGAGCTGGCCAAGTGACTGCGGCAAAACTGACTGGCAATATTTCAGCTTTTCAGGCACCCCGTCAAATTCTGCCGGCATGGCCAAACCTTGCTATACCCCCGATGCCGCCGATTATGGCAAACTCCGGCGCTGGCGCACAAGCTTCAGGTATTGTTGACGCCATGGCTCCGGTTGCCCAAA
Organism: Candidatus Obscuribacter sp.; assembly: GCA_021772135.1. Lineage (GTDB taxonomy): Bacteria > Cyanobacteriota > Vampirovibrionia > Obscuribacterales > Obscuribacteraceae. The sequence goes on along the minus strand of JADYXQ010000055.1, from coordinate 24,267 downwards.
CTGCTAGATGGGTTGTAGAGATATTTTCAGGCAATAAGCGAGAACTGTATGAAGTGCCGCAAGTCAATAATTAGAGTTGTCCGGCGCTCTTCCGGCGCCGTCTTGCCTCTTGTTGCGTTCATCGCCGTCTTAGGAGTTGCTTTCGTTGCCTTGTGTGCCGACGTTATGCGCAGCTCTTATGCTTCGTCGGCCGTGCGCTATGCAGCCGAAGCCGTCGCGGTCGGTGCCTTCTCTTCCAGCCTGAGCGATCCCGCCCAGGCATATAATCGCGCTCAGGCAGAACGTAATATCCGTCAAACTATTGCTCAAGCATCGGGTTCAAACGGAGCTGCCTGGAATAGCGCTCCATATGGTCCAAACTCATCTCTCAGTGGTCAGGCTGCCGCTGAGAGCGCTGTGCGTTTCGATGATGGCGACGTCACTTTTTTAAGCAACCCCAACACTGCCGACAGTGGCGATTATTTTTTGCAAGTGCGTGGTCGTCGCGATGGTGCTGATGCACTGAAGCTATTTTTCCTTCCTTTAGTTTATGCCTTTAGTGGTGGCGGTATTGGTTCGCCGACTTTTGTGCCCGCCGCGGCGCGAGTTGCCAGCCCGCACCGCCTGGTTGAAGTAATTGCTCAGCCGGCTTCGCGCGTTGGTGCCGGTGTGCCACGCCTGAACTCTGGATCTGTGCACGATCAAGATTTGATAGGTTTTGCGGCCTTGCCGATTGCGGTGAGCAATAAGCAATTTGTTAGCCTGGCCAATCAGACCACTGCTTCATTGCCAGCCTACAGTTTGTCATTAAGCCCCACCGGCAGCCTTCCGCCAGGCACTATCCGCGGTGCTCTGGTTAATTTAACTCCTTCCCCTTCGACTCTGATTTATTACAATCAGGCCATAAGCAGCTTGAATGTCAATCAGCTTTTAGCTAACCTTGCTTACTTTGCACCTGTCACAACTAGCTCCGAGATTCCCTCTGCCATGGTGGAGCGTGGCAGTCTGATTTCAAATTTCAATCTCAACTCAAGTCTTTTTTCTAATGCCACCGTGCAACAGCAGCTGGTTAACCAGTTAAAACAGTTACAAGTCGGTCGCTCTTATATCTTTCCGGTTGTGGCCGAAGATCCTATTTTTGCCAGTGGCGAAGTCTGTAAGGTCGTAGGCTTTGCGCGTTTGCGACTCTTAGCCTCGCCGGTTGTTTTTAACGCCGGCGGCTTCAACCTTAGCGTGGCACTGGAGCCAGATTCGGTGGCACTGCGCAATGCCAGTTTTGCCAATGCCCGAGCTGCAATACCTGCTGCTACCGCCAGTATGCTGCCTGAGCCCGTTGCTCCATTTGCCGCTCGCATTCAAGTAGGAAACGGCATAAGCGCAAGACCGCGCTCGACTGTCATGGCACCCTCTTTGTCGCCGCGGATTATGGTGAATTAGATGAATGCTGTTAAATTATTCAAAAAGAACGCCTCCACTACCGAGCTTAAGAGTGCAAGTGCAATTGAAAAGTCAAGCCGGGTTGTTGGGGTGCTTGGTGCCAAAGGCGGCGTTGGCGCCACTACGATTAGTATCAACCTTGCTGCTGCCTTTGCCCTGCATACACATAGCAGAGTTGCCTTATTCGACGCTAATTTACAGCAGCCTGACGCCGCTTGTCTTTTAAATCGGCTACCGCGCTATTCGCTGCTTGATCTGGCCAGGCGTTCCGCTCTTGATGGTGAAATCATTGCTGCTTGCGCAGAGCAGATTTATCTAGACAACAATAAAAGTGCCGGCAAGATGTTCGGCTTATACAGTCCGCCACTGGAAGCCAACCTCGCCCTGCAGTTTCCCTCAGGGGATCTGCTCAGACTGCTTAGTTTGATGAAGAAACAGGACGGTACTGTAGTGGTGGATTTGCCGCGCACCATAAGTCGGGAACTAGTATCAATGCTGGATTTGTGCGACAGCGTTATTCTGGTGGTGGAACCCACAGTCACCGCCCTGGCCGCTGCCAGACGCTGGTTTGAGATTTTCAAAGATCTTGAGTTTGAGTCTGACCAGGTAATCACTGTTTTGAACCGCTCAGGCGGTAAGCTAAAAGAAATTGAAAAACAGCTTTCTATGGATTTGGGCGGCTTTCCGCTGCTGCGTGTGCCCAATGCCTATGAAGTCTGTGAGAGCGCCTCAATCGAAGGCGTTCCGGCATTGGTCAAATATCCCCGCCAGGGCTTTAGTAAAGGCATCACAGAAATATTCCAATTTTGCCAGTCTGTTGTAAGGGAAGTGTAGGTTGTCCAAATTACGCCAATTGCTTTTTAGCGAAAACAACGTTGAAGCAGCGCCGGTGCCGGCCATCACTGCAGCTTCTGATTATACCCCCACTACCGATAGTGCCATAGCCACTGAAGAAGAAGCAAAAGCTAAACAAGAACGAAAAGTGGGATTATCGCTCAGCCGTCGCAATCCTAAGATCTCAGCTGCTCAGGCAAAGAGTGACCGTGAGTCAAGTCTCTACCATGACTTGAAATCAAAGATTCACGAACGATTGATTGAAACCATTGACGTTAGTGTTTTAACTCAACTTGATGGAAACGACGCCTTAGAAGAAGCAATCGAAGGCACCATTCGCCATCTCATTGCTGAAGAACGGCTGCCGCTATCGGTTTCGGAACGCGATAATCTAGCTCAAGAAGTGCTTTATGAAACACTTGGGCTCGGTCCCCTAGAACCTTTGCTGTCTGATGCCTTGGTTAATGATATTCTGGTCAACGGCTCTCAGAGCGTGTGGATCGATAGAGATGGCAAGCTGATGGAGACTGCTATTCGGTTTAAAGACGACCATCATCTGCTGCACATTATCAATCGAATTGTCGCCAGGATCGGCCGTCGTATCGATGAATCTTCGCCCATTGTCGACGCCAGATTGCCTGACGGCTCCAGAGTCAATGCCATTATTCCGCCATTATCGCTTGACGGACCGGTTCTCTCTATCAGAAGATTTAGACCAGTGCCTTTTGCTTTTGAAGATCTGATCGGCCGCAATGCGCTCACTCAAAACATGGCTGATTTCTTGACCCAGGCAGTTAAGGCCAGACTGAACATTTTAATTTCCGGCGGCACCTCCGCCGGCAAAACTACGTTATTGAATGTCTTATCGTCGTCTATCGGCAATCACGAACGCATAGTTACCATCGAAGATACTGCTGAATTGCGTCTGCAACAAAGGCACGTGATTCGCCTTGAATCGCGCCCTGCCAATACCGAAGGTAGTGGCGCCGTGGGGCAACGTGAGTTGGTCAAGAATGCTTTGCGGATGCGACCCGATCGCATTGTCGTGGGCGAAGTGCGTGGCCCCGAAGCCCTAGATATGCTGCAAGCCATGAACACCGGTCACGAGGGTTCTCTTACTACAGTGCACTCCAACAGCAGTCGTGACGCGTTAAGTAGAATCGAAACGCTGGTGCTTCTGTCAGGCGTTGATTTGTCGCAGCGCAGCATTCGCGAACAAATTGGCTCTGCTTTTGACCTGGTTGTGCAGGTGAAGCGATTATCTGATGGTACCAGACGCATCGTCAGCATTACTGAAATTTTGGGTGTGCAGGAAGGCGTGGTCAGCATGCAAGACCTCTTTGAATTTCGTCAGATTGGCACCGGCCATGATGGCAATTCACTTGGTTTTCATACAGCTTGCGGCATCAGGCCACTTAAATCAGAGCGCTTTGTCGAGCATGGTTTGCCTCTGCCTTCCGCCTGGTTCGAAGCCGAAGATGAAGAGCATTTTCATCTGCAATTTGAAGAAGCAAGAGAAGCCGAAAATGGCCGTGTGCCTGTGGCTCAGGGGGGCGAGTAATGTCTGCCGTAAACCTTTTAGCCATAGTGATTTTTTCTGTTCTGGCGGGAATTTTAGCCGTAAGAATAATTAAAATAGCCAGGCGCAAAAAGCTTGTCGCTCTTCGCGTTAGCCAGGCTTTGGGTGCTCAGATGGAAAAGCGAGTAAGCGTTCCTACTCCTGTTGCTATCGCACTCAGTCTAAGGAGCCCTGCTTTCCAATTTGATTTTTCTGCTCTGGCACCACAATGGCCTGTGCGTATTTTAGAGCAATCGGCAGTGGAGCTTTCCCTGACCGATCTACTTTTAATTTCGCTTGGCTGCGCTCTTGTGCCGGCTTTGTGCGCCTATATCGGCGGCTTGCCAGAGCTTGTTTGCCTGGCTTTCGCTTTGCTATTTCTCACTGTGCCGTTTATTTGCCTTATTGTTATTGCCAGAACGCGGCGTGGCCAATTTATCGATCAATTGCCCGATGCTATTGATTTGATGGTCTCTGTTTTACGCAGTGGTCACAGCGTTGCTCAAGCCGTGCGATCGGTGGGAAAAGAATCGGCTCAACCGTTGGGCCAGGAATTTGCTCATGTGCTGCAGCGCATTAATCTAGGGCAGCCTTTTAGCGAAGCACTGAATAATACAGTGATAAAATACAGTTCAGACGAGCTTGATCTTATTCGCCGCGCTATCACCATTCAGGCGGAAGTCGGTGGCAGTTTAGCTGAACTCTTAGACAAGACTAATTTGACGTTGCGCCAGCGGCTGAAGTTGAAGCGGCAGGTGCGAGTATTAACCAGTCAGAGCCGCTTAACCGGCATTATTGTCGGCCTGCTGCCGCTGGTGCTGGCAGCTGCTCTCGAGTTTTTAAGCCCGGGCTACCTTGAACCTCTGGTGACAAGCGATCTGGGGCGCATGCTATTGGCACTGGTGGTGGTGCTGGAAATTGCTGGAGTTGTGCTGATTAATAAAATGGCCGAGGTAAAAGTCTAATGCCGTCTGCTCAATTTATAAGCAGTTATCCAGAGCTCATTGCCGCGGCCTTCCTGTCTCTGGCCCTGGCTTTTAAGCTTTTTATCGGCCGAGGTCACAGCTCCAGTGCGATTGGTTCAAATTCTACTTTCAGTTTGCCTTCGGTAATCGTCGAGCCGGCCACCTATGTAATGAGAATATTTCCCGGCAGCTATTTATTGTGGCTGCAAGATCGTCTAATTTTTGCCGGTTTGCGTAACAATACCTACTACGGCACTGTTTGCGCCGCCAAATTTTATCCTCTTTTGCTCGGCTCGCTTTTATTTCTTTTCATCCATCCTGTAGTGGCATTGGTCGCGTCTGTGGTGCTGTTTTTTGCAGCAGATTTAATTCTGGCCGTGTTAGCCAAACGCAGACAGCAAGCTCTGGCTGACAATCTGCCTCAAGTGCTTGATTTGATGGTGTTATGCGTAGATGCCGGCCTTGGTCTCGATGCCACTATCCAGAGAGTGGCGACGGAACGCGCGGCCATATCGTCTGCTATTAATGACGAATTGCTGACCTTGAGCCGCGACGTGCTCTTGGGCATGAATCGCGAAAAAGCTTATCAGGAACTCTATAACCGCACCGGCGTAGATGAATTAAGGTCACTTGCGGCATCGCTCAATCAAAGTGCACAACTTGGCATCAGTGTTTCTAAGGTTTTACGTAACCAGGCCGACTTTCTACGCAATAAACTCACCCATAAGGCTGAAGAGAAAGCAGCCAAGCTGCCGGTGCTCATGGCATTTCCACTCTGGTTTTGCATCATGCCTACTTTGATGGTACTGGTTCTTGCTCCCTCGCTTATAATCTTCTTTGAACAAGTCCGTCCGCTTACTGGTTTTGGGCTTGGGCCATAAAACTCTTAAGTAGATGGCGGGAAGCATTTGAAAATTAGCATCAACAAAGAAAGCGCCGTTCCCATTCGCGATCAGTTGATTGAACAGCTGGGGCTACAGATTGCTTCTGGTACCCTTGGCGCTCATGAAAAGCTGCCCAGTATTCGTGCTCTGGCTGAGCGCCTGGGAGTGCACTACAGCACAATTACCGCCGCTTATAATCATATGGCTGATGTGGGCCTTCTGGAAGTGCGGCAGGGCAGCGGTGTGCGCGTGGCTTCCAGCGGACGTAAAACAGAGGGTGATGCTGCCCTTGACCTTGATGAGATGTTTAGTGAATTTGTGGCCCGGGCAGCAGAACGCGGTTATTCCACCAAGCAAGTAGAAAGCTGTTTCGAGGAGCTTAAAAAGCGCAAACCGGTGCGGCGAATTTTGGCGGTGGATGCCAACAAAGATTTTCACAAAGTGATTGTTGGCGAGCTTTCACCGCATTTTTCGCTACCAATTGACACGATAACGCCTACAGAATTATCAGGCGATCTTGACCAAATGAAAGAGTCGCTGGTGGTCACCAGCCTCTACCATCTGTTCACTTTTCAGAAATATGTCACCGACCTGACCAGGTTGGTGGCGTGCAATATCGAACCTGCTCGCGTAGAAATGGAAGCAGTGGCTAATTTGCCTAAAAACAGTCTGGTTGTCTTTGTTTCGGTCTCGCCCACACTGATGCACATGGCATCGAATCTGGTGGCAGCCATGCGTGGAGAAGAAATTGCCATTCGCACCATCGATAGAGATGACGACCAGGAGCTTAAATATATAGTTAAGCACGCCAATCTTTTCGTTTGCGACAGCCTCAGCGAAACCAAAATGAAAACGCTTGTGCCGGAAAACAAATTGAAAGTCTTTACTCTTTACTCGCCGTCAACCATTGAGCGTATTCAAGAACGGCTGAGCAAATGGGGTTAGTCTGCTTTTAGTTGTGTTTTAGTGTTTACGCAACTGCACACCGAGGCCCGGTCGCTCAGGTAGACGCAAATAACCGTCATCGTATTCAGCACCTTCGTAGGGGTCATCTTTCAGAAGTAATGCCCCGTCTAAATCGAGGTAATCGCAAAGGCTGGAAAGATGTGCTGCTGCCGTAACGCCTATGGAAGATTCGATCATCATACCGAACATTACTTGCATGCCGTGGGCTCTGGCAGCAGCAATGACGCGAATGGCTTCAGAAAGTCCGCCGCATTTTGCCAGCTTAACCACCACACCGTCTACGGCGCCTGCCAGTCTGGCAACGTCGACACTGCGGCAAACACTTTCGTCGGCAAATATTGGGATAGCGGCATTCTGGCGCACCAGGCGGAAGTCTTCTACCAGGGCGTTTTTAGGCAAGGGCTGTTCAATAAATTCAACGCCATTTTCTGCTAAAAATTTCGACATTTCGATTGCTTGTTTAACGTTCCAGCCACCATTAGCGTCAACTCTGAGCGGCAATTTTGGAGCATGCTTGCGCACGCATTTGATAATTTCACGATCGTAAGATGTGCCTTGTTTGACCTTGAGCATCTTGTAACCGGCTTCTACTGCTTCTTTGGTCTTGCGTTCGATCATTTCAGGCGAATCGATGCCGATCGTAAAATCAGTCATGGGATATTTGTGACCGGAGAGGCCGAGCATTTTATATGTCGGTTGCTGGCAAATTTTTCCGGCCAGATCATGCATGGCCATTTCTACTGCCGACTTGGCGGCATAATTGCCTGAGACCATAAGATCCATGCGCCTGGCCACTTCTGTCGCGGCAAAAGGATCTTCCCCTAAAATTTCGGCTTGTTTTTTGGCAATTTCGCCCAGCACTGCCAGCACCGTATCTGGTGTCTCGTTATGATAGCTGGCGGGAGAGGCTTCGCCCAAACCGACATGACCTTCATAATTGAGTTTTACCAGAATGTTGTGTGATTCGTCGGCGGTGCCATACGAAATTCCGAATGGGTAGGCCAGGGTAAGAGTCAATCGTTCAAAGCTGATGGCAATTGACTTGGTATTAGCGGCGGTTTTCACTGGTGCTCCTTATGTTGAGTAATTTTGAACTTGCTTCGATGGCCTGCCAGAGAACTTTGGCCGAAAATCTTACCGGGTCGCAAGCTGGCAAACCAGTATGTACTTGCACTTGACTGATGGCTGCCTGCGCTTCTTCTTCCGTTAAATCGCTGGTATTGAGCGCCACTGCCAGAACTTTACCGGGGCGTAAATATGTTGTCATCGATTCATAGCTGGCAATCAGTTTATTCAAATCAGAAATTTCAATATCGGTATTTTTAATTTTGGTGCGACTAGGTTTGTGACAGAGAATCATGCTCTGTGGGCAGGCGCCGTGCACAAGAGCCATTGTCACTCCAGAAAATCCCGGATGAGCTAGTGAGCCTTGCCCTTCGACAAATATAAAGTCGGCATGTGCAGCCGCTTCCACCACCATCATCTCTGTGGCGCCGGCCATAAAGTCGCCTATTACTCTATCTATAGCGATGCCCCGGCCGCAAATCATGATACCTGTCTGACCGGTGGCTACAAATGCAGTCTTTGCCCCCTGGGCGTCGGCCACTTTTTGAATTTCCAACGCAGTGGTCATTTTGCCCATAGAGCAGTCGGAGCCGATTGTCAGAATTACATGAGCATTTCTGACATTTCCTTCTAGAACTCGAGCGGCTCCCACAGGCATATTTTCGGGCGGTTTGCGTACATCGAACAAACGCTTGCCATGGGCTTTAGCCGCAGCGACGATATTGGCATCATCCTCGAGGAAGTCATGTAGTCCGTTGATAACGTCCATGCCTCCGGCGATGGCAGCGACGATGTCTGCACGCCAGCGTTCGGGTATGCGACCTCCATTCCAGGCCGTTCCCAGTAAAAGGGCGTCGGCTCCCAGGGCGAGCGCTTCATCGATAGTGGATACAATTGGCGCGTCTATATCGATGCCCACCAGGCTTTTGATCGTGCGACCGGCTTGTTTGTCATCGATAACGCAAACAATGGGGTTTCTGCCGTAACGGAGCACACCCTCTGCGGTTTTTGAGCTTTCCTGACCAAATTCTCCCGGCGCGTAGATGGCCAGTCGCGCCGTTTCTTCGATGTACATGATTTAACTACCGTCTATTTAGCTTTAATACTTGCCAAAAGGCTTTAGAATTATAAAGGTAAATTTCCAGCCACGGTGTTGAGCAAATTTCTACCGAAATCGGCACGAGGTGAGCAAGAGAGCTACTTTATTGGCTCAATTTGCTTATGGCGAAAGCTGAACCTTTGGTTAATTGACCCAGCTTTGGCTCAAACTGTTTAAAATTAGACCTAGGGAAGTACCCCTGGCATTTGTCAGGATTAGTTGGGAGACCTTTACAGTCAACATGGCTATAGACGATAACGACGCCCAGACTCCTCCACCTGCTGAAGAGTCTCCAAAAGAAAAAGAAGATCGCCAGTCAAAGGCGAAAGCCTTCTACCGCGCCATGTATGCCGGTGGCGACGCACCCGACCCTGAAACCTTCGGACTTGATCTGGGCACTAAGCAGCCCGCTGGTCAAAACGACAAAGGCGCCCAATTGGCGATCAATAATCTTGAAAATGCCCTGCGTGATTCTGAAGGCAAAGCCAGCGAGTGGGAAAATTCTTATAAGAGGCTGGCAGCCGATTTCGAAAACTATCGCAAACGCATTGACCGTGAGCGGGAAGAATTTCAGGCCGTTGGCATGCAAAAGGCGCTTGAGGCAATTTTGCCCGCTTTAGATGATCTTGATATGGCCCAGTCGAAATTGAATGAAAAGACCGAACCAAAAGTCATGCTCGATAGCTTGAGAATGGTCTGCACCAGATTTGGTCGCTGCCTTGATTCTGTCGGCATTAAACAAATGCAAGTAGTGGGCGAGACTTTTGACCCCATGTATCACGAGCCTGTACAAGAAGTGCAAACAAACGACGTTCCGGACGGCGCCGTAGCGCATCAACTACGCAATGGCTACATGTTCCGCGAGAAAGTTTTGCGACCTGCTCTGGTTAACGTTGCTGTTGCTTTAACCGGCGAAGCGGCTGAAGCTTACGAGCGCGATCAAGCGGCAAAAGCAGCAGCTATTGCTTCGATAGATGAGAAATCGGACGCCCCCGAAGTACGGTCAGGCACTGAAACATCCGAAAGTCTTGAATCTATTGGCGACGAGAGATCCACTCAAGACATTCCCTTTGAAGATGTCAAAGCCGCAGTGGAGGCGTCTATTTCGGCCAATGACGAAGGTCCAAACGGAAAAGACGATGATGCTGAGAAAGCCGACAAAGAGTCGGAGCCCAAGGTTTACGATTTGACCGACGTTGACTAAAGAAGTCCATGGCAATCTTTTTAAAACCCTAACCCAGGCGCATGCGTGGATTTGGATTCTGGACTGAGATGAGTGAAGACAAAATTATTGGTATTGACCTGGGCACCACGTATTCTTGCGTGGCGATCATGGAAGGCGGAAAACCGGTCATTATCGAAAATTCGGAAGGTGCTCGTACCACACCGTCGGTAGTGGCATTCACGAAAAGCGGCGAGCGTCTCGTTGGGCAGCTGGCCAAGCGTCAGGCTGTCACTAATCCTGCTCGTACGGTTCAATCTATAAAGCGTGAGATGGGCAGTAATTACCGGGTGCAGTTCGAATCTGTTTCGCACAGTCCTGAGCAAATTTCCGCCATGGTTTTGCAGAAAATTAAAGCCGACGCTGAAGCTTATCTGGGTGAAAAAGTTACTCGCGCAGTCATTACCGTGCCGGCTTATTTCAACGACGCGCAGAGGCAAGCCACTCGCGATGCCGGTCAAATTGCCGGGCTTGAAGTGATGCGCATCATCAACGAACCCACAGCCAGTGCGCTTGCTTATGGTTTGAATAAACTTGGTGAACAGGCCGTTGTACTGGTATTCGATCTCGGTGGTGGCACTTTCGATGTCAGCATTCTCGAGATTACCGATGGTGTTTTCGAAGTGCAATCTACTAGCGGTAACAACCGCCTGGGTGGCGATGACTTCGACCAGGCAATTATCAATTTTCTGGTGGAAGAATTTAAAGCGCAGAGCGGGCTTGACATAGCCGGCGATCTGATGGCTGTTCAACGACTAAAAGAAACAGCTGAAAGAACCAAGATAGAACTGTCTTCTGCACTGGTTTCAGAAGTGCACTTGCCCTTCCTTACGGCAGATCAAAGCGGTCCTAAACACTTAGAGACAAAGATATCGCGCTCGCAATTCAACGAAATCACGTCTCATTTAGTTGAAGCCACAATCGGCCCACTGCAACAAGCGCTGGAAGATTCGGGGCTTAATCCCCAAGACATCGAGCACATTATTCTGGTGGGCGGTTCCACTCGCATTCCTGCCGTGCAGGATATGATTCGCCGCTTTTTCCAGAAGGAACCTTCGAAGTCAGTAAATCCTGATGAGGCGGTGGCACTGGGAGCGGCCATTCAAGCGTCTATTTTAGCCGGCGATTTGCAAGATGTGCTTTTGCTCGATGTTATTCCACTGTCGCTCGGCATTGAGACTGCGGGCGGTTTGTTTACCAGAATTATCGAACGCAACACTACAATTCCTACCAGTCGTACCATGACTTTTACCACCACTGAAGATGCTCAGACATCAGTGGAAGTTCATGCTCTACAGGGCGAACGCGAATTAGCTTCAGACAACAAATCGCTGGCCAAATTTCACCTGGCAGGCATTCCGGGTGCACCACGGGGAGTGCCTAAGATTGAGGTCACTTTCGATATTGACGCCGATGGCATTGTGCATTGTTCGGCTCGAGATCACGGCTCTGGTATTAAACACTCAGTCACGATTCAGCGCACAACCGGCTTAAGCCCAGAAGAAGTAGAAGCTCTGCAAAGCGACGCGGAGAAATTTGCCGAGCATGATAAGTTGGTGCGCGATAGAATCACAACCAGGGTGCATGCCGAGTCGATGTGCGCAGAAGCCGAGCGTACTGTGACCAAATATGGCGATCGAGTGGAAAAAGTGCATGTGGACAAAGTGATGAAGGCTGTCGAAGCTGTGAAAGAAGCGCTGACTGAAGAAGATTCAGCAGACTTGAAACAGCTGGTGGCCGGCCTTGATGTCTCATTGCTTGATTTGGGTCGCGTGATTCACTCTGGGAACAGGCAATCGACGCCACGGCGCGAAGAAAAATCTGCCAGCACTAGCAGTGGTAAGAAGAAGCAGACTTATGCCGATGAATTGCCAATTGAGCTTGGCAGAGTGGCCAAAATTTCCGCAGAAAATGAAGAAGAAACTAGAGCTCCAACTCAGTCGCTGGAGATCGGTGAAGGTTTAGATTAGGCGTTACAAAGGTGCACTCTTGGAAACTATGACAAAACGTGATTATTACGAAATTTTAGGCCTGTCTCGCGGTGCTTCTGCCGACGAAATCAAAAAGTCTTTCCGCAACAGAGCCAGACAGCTGCATCCTGACAATAAAGAAAGCGGTGATGAAGCTGCTTTTAAAGAACTGGCTGAAGCATATGAAGTGCTGTCGGACGAACAGAAAAAAGGTTCTTACGATCGCTATGGACACGAAGGCGTTAAAGGTTCGACGCGCGATTTTGATAACGTCGATTTCAGTTCATTCCAGGGCTTCGGCATGGAAGACATTATTGATGCGCTTTTTGGCGGCGGTGGTCGTGGTGGATTCGGCGGTGGACAGGCCAGCCGTTCGGGACCACGGCAGGGTGCACATTTGCGCTACGACCTCGATCTTGAATTTTTGGATGCAGTCTTTGGTCTCGAGAAGAAGATCACCGTTAAGCGTCTAGAAGATTGCGACACCTGCAGTGGTGTAGGTGCTGCACCAGACAGTAAAGTAAGCACTTGCGCCACCTGCCAGGGTCAGGGCCAGGTTAAACAGCTGGTCAACATGCTGTTTATGCAAAGCTATCAAGTAATTGCCTGCCCTGATTGTTCCGGATCAGGTAAGAAAATTGAGAAGCCTTGCCGTGATTGTCGTGGTTCTGGTCAAACAAGAAAATCTCGCGAATTTGAAGTTAAAGTGCCGGCCGGAGTTAAAGATGGTGACCGTCTTAAACTGGCTGAGGGCGGTGACAAGGGTCCACGCGGCGGGGTATTCGGTGACCTCTTTGTTGTTTTGAATGTCAAAGACCACTCCCAGTTTATTCGCGATGGTTTCACTATTCACGTCAAACAACCGATTAGTTTTTCAATGGCTGCACTTGGTGCTGAAATTCTCGTGGCTACAGTTGAAGGCGCTAAAGTACTGAAAATTCCTGCGGGCACACAGTCAAGCAGCCAGCTGGTGATGCGCGATCTGGGTGTTCCATATCTAAACAATCCGTCTAGACGCGGCGATCATGTAGTGCACGTGATTGTGGAGACGCCTACTAAAATCAGCAGCGAAGAACGTAAATTGCTCGAGCAAATCGCTGAGATTCGCAAAGAAAAACTCAAGGTCTCTGCTCCGCCTCAAGCCAAAGGTGAAGATTTTTTTAGTGCCGAAAGCGCTCAAGCTGAAAAGAAAAGCGACGCTAACTCAGACGGTGATTCTAAGTCTGACGCCAATACAAGCAATAGCGACGGCGGCGCAACGAATAAGAAAAAAAAGCATCAGGGAAAAAACGAAAGCGCTGAGGCTGAAGATAAAGGTATCTTCGATAAAATCGTGGACGCATTTAGACCCAAAGAGTAAGTGCTCGCCAGTGAATGACTACTAAGAGTATAAACATCAAGATCTTCTGTGGCGGTTTGCTCTGCTGTGTAGCATTGAGTCTTACTATTATTTGCCCGGCCGCATTTGCAACCAGGCAAGCTCCTGAGCTTGCTGCCGCCGTTAAGTCTATTTTCCCCAATATGCGCTTTCGTTTAGATGGCGCCCTTGAAGCTGGCGGAGAGCTTTATTTGCCCATATTGCCGCATCAAGCCCTGAAGAAAACCAAAGTAGTTTTGCAAGAAAGTTTTCCTGCACCGGGAAAATCGAAACCGGAGTTTTTGCTCTTTGACAATGGTGTTGCTTTTATCAAAGTGATAACAGCAGGTAAGGCCAAAACTTTTCCTGCCATAACTAATTGTAGCGAAAAAATGCGCAAGGCCATTCTTGCCGGCCACCTGGCTGATGATTTGATTGTGCCTGAGAATTTCAGCCTGGCGGCGTCCTGGAAGTCTGTAGTGGGCCAGACCGCTGTGCCCATCGAACGAGCAGAAGCTTCCGCTCACACCTCTACGACCACTCAGACTGCCACCAATTCTACAAATTCATCTACAGCAAATCCTTCTAATCATGTAGCGACTCCGAAGCACGGCGGTATTTTTCTTACATCGCGCAATTCGGGCATTATCACTCTGGTGGATGAAAAAACATGGAAGAAGATATGCGAGTTTCCTACTGAAGGTACGCCGGCCGGCATGGCGTACGTCAATGGTCGCATTTATATCGCCGATCAAAGTCGCAGCCGCATACTGATTCTTGACCCTATCGGAAAACGCTTTGTTGGTCAAATTGACCTGCTACCCAAGGCGGCACCAAAAGCAGTGCTGGCTTTGCCCAATGGCAAACTACTCTATGTCTCTGAAAGCGGCAGCGCTGATGTGGCCATTGTTGAAGTAGATACTGGCAAAGTGCTGTTGCGTACCAAAGTCGGGCCGGGACCAGCTCACATGGCCATTACACCCAATGGTAATACCATTCTGGTGCTCAATTCAGCAACAGGACAAGTGACTTTTATTTCCACTCTCAATCAGCGAGTTTTGGGTGTGGTTGCTGTCGGTGCCAACCCATCTTCGGTAGTTATTTCAGCTGACGGAAAAGTCGGCTATGTTTCTTGCCGAGGCACCGCTAATCGCATCGCTATAATTGATATACCAAAGCGCGGCATCGTGGCCAATCTGAAAACCGGCAACGGCCCCACTGGGTTGGCGCTCTCAGCAGACGGCGCAACGCTTTATAATGCAGTAGCTAAAGACAACATCATTGCTGTTTTCGATACAGCCAGTCGCAGCTCGGTAAAACAAATCAAATTACCGTTAGACATAGATTTTCCTGGCAATATCACCCTTACACCTGATGGTAAAAAACTTCTGGTGTCCAGTGCCACCACAACTGCTTTTGGAGTGCTTGATACAGCCAGCGGTGAATTTGAGTCACAGCCTGTCATTGACCAGACTTCTGATGAGATCATTTGGGCGCCTATAGAGTAGGGCTTTTAAAATGGGTGAGTTTTGCAGACAGGTAAAGGGCAGTCATGTAAAAAATGAAACGATAACGTTTCATTTTTCAAAATAGAGATTTAATCCCGATTCGGATTCGGCGCACCATCAGTATGCACTTTGTTCAAAAATCTGGTGATGCTGCCCTGGTAGAGCAAATCAACGGTACCGGTGGGGCCGTTTCTTTGTTTGGCGATGATAATCTCAGCTTCGCCTCTTTGCTCAGTTTCGGCGTTGTAATATTCATCGCGATAAATGAACATCACAAGGTCGGCATCTTGCTCGATTGAGCCTGATTCTCTCAAATCTGAAAGCATTGGTCTTTTGTTCTGCCTGGCTTCTACCGCCCGTGAAAGCTGCGACAGAGCGATTACCGGCACTGCCAGCTCTCTTGCTAGAGTTTTCAGCGAGCGTGATATTTCAGAAACTTCCTGCACTCTATTATCGGTTTGTTTGCGGCCTTGCAAGAGCTGAATATAGTCAATTATGATCATACCGAGTGCTTTGTTCTCGGCTTTCAGTCGGCGGCATTTTGCGCGAATTTCAAGCACATTTACCATGGCAGAATCGTCAATATATATTGGCGCTTCTCCGAGGCGGCCCATAGCCATGGCCAGTGCCTGCCAGTCGTTGGTGTGCAGGTGGCCGGTGCGCAATCTGTTCGAATCGATGCGCGCTTCAGCGCAGAGCATTCTTTGTACAAGTGATTCTTTCGACATTTCTAGTGAAAAAATTGCGCACGGCACGTTGTGTTCGACGGCGCAAGCTTGAGCAATATTGAGTACGAAAGCGGTTTTACCCATAGAAGGTCTGGCGGCGATAATAATCAGATCGGACGGTTGAAAACCTGACGTCATGGCGTCTAAATCGTAAAAGCCGGACGGAGTGCCCGAAAGTGTGTCTTTGTTTTCGTAGCGTTCTTCGATGCGCTGAAAAGAAGCTTCAACAATATGCTTGATGTGCACCATTTGTTGCATGTTGCGACGCTGAGCCAGATTGAAAATCATATGCTCGGCTTTGTCTAAAGCTGTGTCGGCGTCTGTTTCTTCATAGCAGCTGCCTACGATTTCAGTACCTGCTTTGATCAAGCTGCGCAGCAAGGCTTTTTCTTGCACAAGCTTGGCGTAATATTCGAGGTTGGCGGTAGTGGCCACAGAACGCGAAAGGTCTGTGATGTACAACCTGCCGCCTACTAAATCAAGTTTGCCTTGATCCTGAAGAAAAGCCGAAATGGTAACAATGTCTATCGGTTCATTTTTTTCATAAAGGTCTAAAGCGGCGGCATAGATGACCTGGTGCGCTTTACGATAAAAATATTCTGGCTCGAGCACATCGACTACGCGTGACACACCGTCGCCGCTAACAAGCAGAGCACCAAGGACAGCCTGTTCGGCGTCCAGCGACTGCGGCGGCAGTCTTTCCATAGAAGAGTCGGTCATCGGTGAGAGTTCAGCTGCCATTTTAATCCGCTTATTTGTGTCTTCAAGTTTAGCTTGAAGACGTGACAAAGTCTGGCTTTAAGGGCGAAAGCGAAATAAATATTAGAGGCCTTGCGCCGGGGCAAGACCTCTATATAGTCTAAATTTGCGCAAGTGAGCAAACTAATTTAATCGTCGTCTAAAGAAGACAAATCTCCTGTTGGCAGGCCAAGCTCCCAGGCTTTGAGCAAGCGACGCATAATCTTGCCTGATCGAGTCTTGGGCAGGCTGTCTTTCACTTCTATCTCACGCGGATAAGCGTGGGCGGAAAGTGTCCTTTTGCAATGCTCTTTAATCTCTTCCATGAGAGCGTCTGATGGGGCGGTGTCATTGGCCATGACAATGAAAGCCTTAATGATTTCGCCGCGTTCTTTATCAGGTTTACCAATCACTCCCGCTTCTGCCACAGCAGGGTGTTCGACTAAAGCCGACTCTACTTCGAATGGCCCCACCCGGTGGCCGGATGTATTGATTACATCGTCCGCCCGGCCCACAAACCAGAAGTAACCTTCTTCATCTTTCCAGGCATTGTCGCCTGAGAAATACCAGCCGGGAATTTTGAAATATTCATGGAATTTAGGCTCATTGCGCCACACTGTGCGCAACATGGCCGGCCAGCCTGGCCTGACTACAAGGCGACCCAATTCGCCGGCTTCCAGTTCTTCGCCATCGTCGTCCACAATGGCCGCGTAAACTCCAGGTAGTGGTTTGCCCATAGAACCAGGCTTAATGGCATTGCAGGGGAGATTGGCGATCAGTTGCATGCCGGTTTCTGTTTGCCACCAGTTGTCGTGAATTGGCAAACCATAAACTTTCATTCCCCATCGCACCACTTCAGGGTTGAGCGGTTCACCCACCGAAAGCACATGACGCAAGCTACTCAAGCTATGTTGATAAACTACATCATCACCTGCTTTCATCAACATACGCAATGCTGTTGGTGCGGTGTACCAGACGGTCACTTTCAGTCTGTCGATTAATTGATACCAGCCGGCGGCATCAAAGCGCCCTTCGTAACTGACACAAGAAGCACCCAACGACCAGGGGCCGAAGATACCATATACGGTGCCCGTGACCCAGCCCGGATCAGCGGTGCACCAGTAAATATCGTCATCTTTTAAATCAAGTACCCATTTGCTGGTCATATGATGGCCGACAATATCTTCGTGTACGTGAATAACGCCTTTTGGTTTACCGGTGGTGCCTGAGGTGTAAAGTAGATAAAGCGGATCTTCAGGATCCATAGGCTCACACTTGAGTTCAGTAGACGCTTTGGCCACCAGGCTCGAGTATGAAAGTTCGTTTTTGATCAGGTCTTTTTCGTCAGTATCAACCACGATTATGTGTTCGAGATCAGGCAAATCTTTTTTGATGCCGTGAATTTTGTCTTTTAAAGCTGGGTTGGTGATTACTACTTTTGCTTCAGAATCTTGCAGGCGATCGCGCAGTGCGTCTGGCCCGAATGCCGAGAAGAGCGGCCCGGCAATAGCACCGATTTTGGCGATGGCAATCGTG
Source organism: Candidatus Obscuribacter sp. (assembly GCA_021772135.1). Taxonomy (GTDB): domain Bacteria; phylum Cyanobacteriota; class Vampirovibrionia; order Obscuribacterales; family Obscuribacteraceae. The sequence goes on along the minus strand of JADYXQ010000055.1, from coordinate 6,421 downwards.
GCAATATAAAGTTCTGCTACCCGGGGCAGAAAGACAAAGACTCGATCGCCTTTCTTGATGCCGATTGCTTTCAGGGCATTGCCCAGTCGATTAGCGGCTTCGTAGATTTCCAGGAAGGTCAGCTTGTTGAGGGCACCATCTGCACCAACTGTATAAAGTGCCACTTTGTTTTTGCGGCCATCTACCAAATGCCTGTCTACAGCATTGTAGGCCGCATTGACTTTGCCGCCGGCGAAATACGAAATTTCTTTTCTGCCGTCGTCCCAGGTGAATTCGTTGTAAGCAGTTTCGTAATCTTCAAGATTACAGCGCACCGGAAATTTCTTAATCAACTCCCTTTTAGCGCCCTTCGGAGTGTGGTGCGATTCTTTTTCCTTGGCAGGCTTGCTCGAATCTTTAGGATTCTTCTCGACGAGCTTCATAAGTTCCTCCAAAAATTAAGAAAGACGCAGGGCACAGACCTAGGTTGGTCCGTCCGTAAAATTGATTTTGCTAAGTGTAACGCTTGTTAAGCGCCATGAGTGATTATTGGCCCCTCCGGCGGTCTTAAAATTCGTCAACCTCTTTAGAATAAGACTGGAATTGGGCGCTTAGCGGGTACATACTGAGGAACGATTGGTGAACGGCAATAGAGGAATGGCAGCAAATGTCTCAAGTCTGGACGGATCTCAAAGATTCAGCCTATAAAGCCCTGGAAGAGAAAGATCTGGAAACTGCGGTGAAAGACTGGCAGGCCGCTCTGGAAGAAGCTGAGAAGTTTGCCAAAGGCGACGGTCGCCTGGTTACTTCTTTAGAAGGTCTGGCACAGGTGCAGTTTGTCAAAGGCAATTATGCCGAGGCCGAGTCGCTTTACAAGCGCGCCTTGACCCTACGTGAGAACGCTCAGGGTAATGACCATCAAGACATTGCCACGGTGCTCAACAATATGGGCGCGGTCTATTTCAAGCGCGGCTTTTACAAAGATGCCATGAGTCATTTCGAGCGTTCCCTGGCTATGCGACGCAAATCGTTTCCTGCTGAGCATCTGGAAGTGGGCAAGTCGCTCTACCATTTGGCCCTTGTTTGCCATGCCCAGCAAAAATACGATGAAGCTGACGGTCACTACCGCAAAGCTCTCGATATTAAAAACAAGTCTCTTGGAAACAACCACCCCGATTTGATCAATCTGCTGCGCAATTACGCACACCTTTTGCGTAAAACTTCCCGCGATTCTATTGCCGCGCAGATGGAGCAATTTGCTGGTGGTATCGAAGCTAAATTGAGAGCCTGAAGTCTCCAGTGCTCATTATTTGTCCCCATCCTGAATGCAGGGCCGGTTTTGAGGTCGAAGGCGCACAGTTTGAATTGACAGACCGTTTTGGCCGCGCTGATTGTCCGCAGTGTGGCTGTGCCTGTCTGGCAAGGCCGGCTGATTTAATGGCACGACTGAGGGCCAAGGCCACCGGGCAGCCAGAAAGTAATGCACTGCTGGCAGTGGCACCGCATTTAAGTGAGCAGCAAAAATTAGTTGTGGTGCTTGATGATATTCGCAGCTTGCATAATGTCGGAGCTGTTTTTCGTACCGCCGACGCCGCCGGTTTCTCACATGTTTTTCTGGCCGGTATTACCGGTGTGCCGCCTCGCAAACAAATAGCTAAGGTCAGTCTGGGAGCTGAAGATTGGATACCCTTTTCATATCATTCTTTTCTGCCGGATATCATTTTGCCCCTTAAAAAACAGGGATATTCTATTTTGGCATTAGAAAAAAATGCCTCATCAAGACCTTTATATAATGAGTTGATGGAGAAGAAATTATCGTTGCCGCTTTGCCTTGTTTTAGGCAACGAAGTGCAGGGTGTGTCACCAGAAGCTCTGGCCCTGGCCGACCACGTCTGCCACCTCAGTATGCGCGGCCAAAAAGAATCGCTCAACGCTTCGGTTGCCTTTGGAGTAGCAGCATATTTTTTAGCTGAAGCTTTGCTTTAAAGTTTGTGACTGTTCAGACTTCTAGCGGAATAACACAAACTGAATCAATACGGTAATCGCCAGCAATAAGAAGCTGATGCCCGCTACTATGACTGCCGCATTAGAGCCGGTAGATACAGTTTTGCCCTTGATATCAAAACCGACCATTTGTGAGCGAATGAACGCTGCAAATGTAAGCAGTAATAAAAGCAAGGGCAAAAGATGGTGCAAGACAGGTAGGGGAAGAGGCGGATGCATAATCATGTACATTTGCGTTGGTGTTTGCGGCGCTATTGCTTTCGAGTAAAGCGTCTGGTCTGAATATGTCGCTTGCGATTTAGCTTTAGGAATTTCGACTTTTTCTACAACGGCTGCAGGCACCGCTTTTTTTGAGCGCTTGTTGCGAGCGCTGCCGCCTCTGGTGGTGGCCTTCTCGCTTTTGTCCGACCGGGCCGGCTCTTGCGGTGCCTGTTTCAAGAAAGTGTTATCGGCACTGAGCACAAAAATTTTGTCGTGATCGGCCATGAGAAAACGACCATCTTTATTACAACCGCGCACAAAAAAATTCACGCATTTCATTGTGTCGTTGAGATTGTCGCCGTAGGTGATTGCGTAAGAACAAATATATCCAGGCGTAGCTGTCTCTTCGTTACCGAGATAATTGCCGCCTTCCAGGGTAGCTAAAACATCAGAGCCGTCTTTTTGCTGTGCTCTAATGGGCCTGACCTGTATTTTCAAGCCTTTGCCGGTATAGGGGCTGATATAAGAGAAAGCAAAGTCAGCTCCTGGTGGTACCACTTTGGGATACTCACCGGTACGCAAAAAATAACTCTGGGCGAAGCCACCAAGATCGCGCATTTTTTCCAGCACGATATTTTCGGGTCCGTCCACACCATAATAAATTGATCCGTCTTCGCTTTTTAAAACTGCTTTTTCTTCTTCGAACCACAATTGTTTTTCAGTCAAAGAGCTGAAAATAATGGCGAAGTAATCGGCCCAGTTATTGCCGATGCGTCTATAAGGTACTTTAGTGGCGGCGCCTGGATTGACGAGGTAGGCGACTTCCGTTCCCAGAAGTCTTACCTGCTTTTTTCCGTCGGGGCCCTCGAATAGGGTCAATTGACCTCGAGGAACCGCTGCCGCCGCAGGTTTGACGGGAGCCACCGGTTTGGAAATCTTGAAGATATAAAAGACCATGCCCACAAGCACCATCAGTGCCACTAGAGGCAAGCCAAAATCTTTGAGGATGCGTCCCACGCGAATGCGACTTTGTTCATTGTCTGATAGTCGGCGGCCTTTGGCATTAGAGCGTGTGCTCGGTTTGCTGCGATTAGTCAGACTGGCTATTGCTTCGGCTGTGTAAGGCTCTTCTTCATCTTCGCCACCTTCGAATTCATGAGCGGGTCTGGCCAGGGCATTGCCATAACTTGGTTGTTTTTCCACGCCCTGAGTACGCTGCGGTGGTGCCGGCATTGGTGCGATGCGTGGATCTAGAGCGAGAGCCTCTTGCGGATTTACTTCGTCAAAATTGACACCACTGGCATTGCCTAAATTGACCGACTGACTAAAAGGCGATTTGCTACCTGGCGGTCCCGGCATATCTTTGAGCATCTGACGAGCAAAGTCTTGCATGTCCGAATGCCCCATCGAAATTTCCATAGGATGCGGTTGCACCGATATTTTTTGCACCGGTACTTGAGTGGGATGTTGATATCCACCCTGAGGTTGAGCCGCCTGGGCTGGAGGCGCTTCATACTGCAGCATTTGTTGCTGCAAGTGAGACGGTATCTGCACTTGATTCTGCGGAGTATTGGCGACGTTATTTGGTGGCTGCGGCGGTACCTGAGCAACATTGCCCTGATAGAGGCTGGGATCGTCGTGTTGAGATTTTGAGGCCCCTTGATTGCGCAGCAAGTTAACCAGATAAGTGTGCCGTTCGATTAGCTTTACTGCCACCGGATTATCGCTCTGCATGCATTGTTTAGCCGTTGTGATGGCTGATTCCACAATGTGCAATGCATCTTCGGTCTTGCCCATCATTTCATTGGTCTGAGCAATTTTGAGCAGCATGCTCACCATATCGGGATGCACACGGCCCAGTATTTTTTCGCCGATTCTTACCAGTCGCCAGTTTGTGCGCAGCGAATCTTCGTACCTGGCCACCGACTGATAAGCCTCTGCCAGATCTTGTAAGCATTCGGCCAGTTCTGGTGCTTCCATGCCATTGGTGCGCTCGAGGCCGGCCAGGGCGCTTTCATATAATAGAATTGCTTCTTCAAGGCGGCCGCCTTGGGCCAGCAATTCAGCTTGCTGTAAATTATTAGCGGCAGTCTGTGCGGGCATTCGAAAGTTGTCGCTCTGCATGTCCGTTACACGTCACTTCTGGCCTGAATTGCAAATCTTCAAATTCATTGATTGACATTGAAGTTATACACATTGGGTTCATACCCAGTCTGTACAATTTTTCCAAATTATCGAATATTGCAATTTGAGCGGGCGAAATTAGGCTTCGCTTGGCTCATCGAAATGCTTGTCATCAGTGAGGAATCCGAGCACCAGACCGCTGATTGCGCCAACAATAAGCCCCCAGGCTATCCCACCGCGCCAGGCAAACATCGGAACGACGCTGACAGGTAGCGGCCAGACCTTAATTACTTCGAACGAACCGGCAACCACAAGCGCCGAAATGATGCTGATAATAAACATCGCTGCGATTGGGAAAGATGTACCGGCGTTTTTCTTAGTACTCATAAATTTTCTACCTGATAACCCGATCTTCTTGAACTGCCTGAAATTGTAGCACCGTAGCGGCCCGGCAAAGCCAGGTTTAAAGCGACCTTAACAGAGTAAAATTTGCTTCAAAAAATCTCATAATGGCATCGGAGCGCCTTGAACTGCCGTGGCCAGACGACTTAAGAGACCAAGTCCGGCAATGGTCTTAGCATCTTGAATTTTTCCCTCCAGCACCATCTGCCAGGCTTCCTCGAGGCTAAGCTCAAGCACCTCAGTTTCTTCGTCGAAATCGAGATTCTTACCCATAAAGGTGAGGTTTTGAGCGTGATACAGATAAAGAATCTCGTTGCAAAATCCCGGTGCGGTGAACATGCGGGATAGCTCTCGCCAGCTGTCGGCGCTATATCCAGTCTCTTCAGTTAATTCCCGCTGTGCCGCCGGTAGTGGGTCTTCGCCTGCTTCAATGCGCCCGGCCGGCAGCTCAAGCAAATCTTTATCCAGTGAATAGCGATATTGCTTGACCAGTAAAACTTTGCCTTCTTGAGTGCAGCCTGCGATCACCACTCCGCCGTTGTGTTCCACAACTTCTCTAATGGTTTCCTGGCCCTCAGATTGCAAAGTGTCGACGCGCAATTTGATAATGCCGCCTTCCCACAGCCTCTTGCTTGATGTGCAGTGTTCCCTGGTAAATAGCAATTTTGGCCTCGGTTATAAAAATATGTAGGTAAGAGTGAGTTACGGTCTATGGTAAAGCAAAGAATTGAGCGCCACAATCAATTAAAATTCAATTCAGTGTTATCGCAGCCCAAAATTATCTTTTGAAGTATCAAAAAAGTCTTGACTACATAAAATCGCTTGTGCCGACTCTTGAGCGTCCAAGCTTAACGCGCGTTGCCAGCTTTTTTAGCGAGCAGGGTGAGCCGCAAAATCAGCTGCGTTCATTCCATGTCGGTGGCACCAACGGCAAAGGTTCTGTAAGTACACTGATTGCATCAATGTTGAGTGAGCTTGGTTATCACTGCGGCAAATTTACCGGGCCGCATCTGATGGCCTTCAATGAGCGTTTTGTCCTTGATGGCAAAGCCATGGACGATTTGTCTTTTGCCCGATTAGCTACCCTGGTTCATGACCAGTCGCTTTCCTTTTGCAAAGAGCATGAGAATTTGGGTGCACTTACCTGGTTTGAATTTCTCATGGCTATGGCCGTAGCCTATTATACTGAAGAGCAAGTTGATTATTGCGTCTTTGAAGTTGGCCTGGGCGGCCGCTTTGATGCTACAAACGTGCTTGGTAATGTGGCAGCGTCGGTAATCACCAATGTCGATCTCGATCATATGCAATTTCTTGGTGATACCAGAGAAAAAATTGCTTTTGAAAAATCGGGAATTTTAAAAGCAAACGTTCCGGCCCTCACCACCTGTGATGGCGGCGCTCTAGCGGTCGTGCTTGAGCGGGCAAAAGCGGTGGGCTGCCCGCTTTATGCCATAAAGAACGTCGCTTTAGGGGCAAGCAGTAGTGATATTTTTCAGAATTTCGCTATCGAATATTTAACGCCTCAGTTGGATTTTCAGTATGTAGAAGAATATGTAGCACTGCTAAAAAAACATGTTTTGACTGACGATTTCGCCTCAGGTTTAAATGGTGCCTATCAGCGCGTCAATGTTTTAACGGCGCTTATGGCTCTGGGGGTGAGCGGCATTGTTCGCCGGCAAATCGCAGATGATAGTATGCAAACCCTGGCATC
>JADYXQ010000330.1 GCA_021772135.1 Candidatus Obscuribacter sp. | reverse complement strand
TCCAGAGCAGGGGGCGGCGGGTCCATGACGGCGCAGAAGCTATGAGGCATAGCGACGCTGGCGCCCGGAGGAACGTTCTTGCCGAAGCGCTGCTTCACCGCACAAGCGATGTCGCGATTGCTGAGGTCACCTTCGAGGTCGATGGTGGGCTGACCGGGAACGGTCGTGACGGTGACGTGATACTTTTGCATGATTAGCCTTTGGCAGTTTTGCCTGAAGCGTTGCCGGACGTTTTGCCGGTAACGTTGAGTGAGTGAATGAACGCCTCAAGACTGACGGCGACCTTTTCAGAGCTGTAGCACGCCGAAACGCACTTGCCCTTCTTGTAGACGGAAACTAGACTGCCACCACCAACGCAGGCCATATGCACTTCGCCGTCTTCGATGCGGGGCTGTTTCGCCCAATCGGAGCCGATGCCACCGCGATAGCTGAAAGCGCGGAAGTTATGCAAGTCGCCATCGTAAACCAGGCAGAAACCGTCGACAACCAGAGGCTGACCGGTGACGGGATGCATGCAGTAGCTGACGTCGGATGATGTGGTCGGAACTGCTGCAGCCAGTGCTGCGGTGCGGTAGCCGGCCAGATTGCCGTCCATGATTGGCGAGATGTGCCAGATCTGTTTGGAACGAGCCGGGGTTTTGCGCTGTGCAACTACGCGCGCTCGACCGTCGGCGATTTTCAAAGAAAGAGCGTAGGAGCGTTTGCGTTCCTGACGAAGAGCCGAACAACTCATGATGGCGGCAAACATTTCTGCGCCGTTCATTTCGCTCCAGCTTTTTGCAATTGAAGACATGGCGTTCGTCCTATGTGATGAGCATCCTGCTGTCAGTCTGGCGGTTGGCCGGACGGAGCAGAGCAGGTAGCTGTTTACGAGAAATAGCGGCGGCGGCAGGGGTCGGACGACCAGAACCACCGAGAAGAACAGCAATTACACGTTTTTGCATAAGATTTCCTATGTTGTTGACACAAAGACCTGGCGGCAAGCCGCAAGGGAATACCCGATTTCAACTGTCAGTTTGCGAGGGGCTGAGTTCCATGTTCTTCCTGACGTCCAATTGCACCCTCGGCCGACCACGACAATCGAAGACGATTGGGGCGGTTGGGAAGAGCGGTAATCAGGCTGGCAATAGAGGGGGTATCAGGCTCGATTTATATAAATGGTTAAGTGGAAAAGGGATAGTAATAACTAGCAAGTGAAAGCTCTATGACTCACGAGAAGAATTGTGAACTACAGCTCCTAACATGGCTTTACAAAAATAAGTAGTATCGCGCAATCTTTGACTTAGGCTTTGTTTGAGGGCGCTCGCAAGGCCGCGCTACCTACCCCAAAAACGGAGCTCCCAGACCTGCTAATTTTCGCCTCATTTGGCAAAAAGTTCTGCCAAGAGGAATGAGTCGCCCGTGATTTTCTTCCGATATCGGAAGAAAATTTCGAGGCCATAGCGCACTGAACAGCAATGGCCAAAGTGGTACCACCGGCAGTACCGTGAAGCAAAGTCGATCAAGAGCCCTCCCGCAGTTAAATTAGCAACACTTCATTAACATTCGCTCAGCTTGCGCGAGCGTCTCAAGGTGTTTTCGAAAATCCCTGGGCGTGAAAGACAAAGAGAAAGTAACGCCACTGGCAGACTTTCGCTAAGGTGCAGCTAACTTCAAATATGCGAATGATTGCCAATATTTTTCAAAAAATGCCTTCCAATCTATTAAAGATTTCGCGGCTTTGCACGAGCCGTGCCAATGGTAGTTGCCTTGTCGAACACGTAGAAACCGCACTCAGAGCAGTGCATTATTAAATTGCGATTTTCTTTTTCCTACCCCAAAAATAGGCTGCCAACTACCCAGAAAAGCGCTACCAGGTAGCTGGAGAGGTCGACATCGCTATAAATAGAGAGATTTTAAAACTATTTCTCTAGTTAAAGCTAAAGCTTGCTTGACATCAAGTTTTCTCATTAGTATCAACTCACATATTCCAATACACATTCACCCAAGAGACCACCGACCCGAAACCACCCATCAGTAACCATTTTCTTTCACTAACCCGCATGCACAGCATGCAGAAAAGGAGACCATCATGGTCACAGCAAGCATGAACGGAAACAAGAAGGTTCTTTCAGTGGTTCTCGAGCAATCGAGCGCCCGTCTCGTGAGCAATGTCTTTGCCTCTCGAGCAAATCTCGTCCAGGTCGAAAAGATTGATGACTGCTTCCCCGTACAGGGAGTCAAGCTCACCATCGACATCGACCAAATGCTTCCTGGCGATTTCGTCGCTCGCTCAGTTGTCGCAGGCAATCGTCGCAAGATCGAATTGCTCGCAGCATCTGAGTCTTTCGACATCGCCGCTCTTCTCGCACTCGTTGATTCGTCTGTTGAACCGACTCGTCAGTTCACCAGCTCCGATCACATCGAGTTTGCGAATGGTTCGTCTTTGGTCAGCATCAACAATGCCGTTCTGGTAGCAGCGCCCAAGGGCCGCTAACAGACGCATTTTTGCCATGGGCCAAATACCAACCAATCGGCAAGTTCGCGAGTAGAAGTTTTCCACAATCCTGAAGCCGCACCATCCTGCGGTGGAGGCGAGGTCGCAAGTAGCTGTTTCAACAGCCGCTTGTGGTCTCGTGCTGGTCGTGCCTGGAAAGGGGCACGGCTGGGGAAATTTTTCCCACTGAATCAAGCAACCGAATTAAACATCTAAAGGAGTCAAATCATGAACATCAGCAAACAAGTAAAACAGCACGGCCGTCTGCGCACATTCCGCATGCGTGCCCTCGAAGCAAACTACACCGTCAAGCCGCTCTTTGGCTGGGACCGCACGGTGTGCGCATCTGACATCAAAAAATTTCTCGAGTGCCAAGCTCTCTACCTGCAATGGAAAGAAGGCGACGCCACCGGCGAACAGACTGTCAGCGAACAAGTCGGGGAGATTCTCCACGACGAAACCTCCAAGCCTGTCGAACAGCGTCTCACCGACCTGGCCAGCGCCATCACCACTGTCTCCAACAAGGCAGAACGTGAGCGCGTTGTGGCAGAAGTGACGAAGTTGATCGCGGTTTCCACCGCTGCACAGAAGGAAGACAGCAAGGGCGCCACGGTGACCAAGAAGGAGGAGACGCTGGTCTATTTCGACAGCTACACCAACACCTTCTGGTATGCCAAGCTCGACTCCACCGACCTCAAGTACAGTGATCGCGGGGTTTACCTCAACGTCATCGACCAGAAGGCCGGCCGTTATCGCTCTGCGATGCAGTTGAGCTCGGTGTTCTTTCAGGCGTATGTGGCCAAGATGTCGAAAGCTTTCGGCCACACTGGTCCCGTTCGCTATGCGGTTCGCTATCTGCGCGATCGCTTCGGCAACGTGCTCAACACGCCGGAAGAGAAAGGTTACTGGCTCGGCCAGCGCCTCAACGAGACTCAGGACATGTCGCTCTATGGTACTCAGGTCACCATCCAGAAGATGGAACAGGCCTGGAAGACCGGCGAGTTTCAGCCTGAGCCCGGCCACCGCTGCGGTACCTGCCAGTTTGCGAAGTCTTGTCCTGCGGGCCGTAACTGGAACGCAGAGCAGGACGAGCAGGCTCGGCTGGCAGCTCTCGAAGAGCAGGAAGAAAACGATGCCATCGCCGTCGGTGCGATGTTGTCGACCCACAATGTTCAGTCGAACAGCCGCCAGGCTGTCGCTTGAGCGTTCTGTATCTAGTAAATCATTAACAAACGAAACAAAAAGGAGATTTATTATGGACCACGGATCATCAGGAGACGGAGACGGCCACGGACATGACGGCTTCGGAATGGCTCACAGTATGGGCGATTTCGACGGCTGCCATGACCACGCCGGAGAAACCACACAAGGCGCCCTCATCGTCGCGCATTCCTTCACCAGCGGTAGCGGCGACATCGGCATGCCCGGCGTCGACAACGGCGTTGACAGCACCGCTCACTTCGGTGGACACGGTGACATGGATGCCATCGGCGCTTCCTTCGCAGGAGCCGTCGACCCGAACAAGCAAGCGTTCGGAGTGGCCGTCATCGGTCACGGGCATTTGGAACTGGCAGCGACGGTGCAGAAAGTTCTGGCGGGCCTCGGCTTGCTTGAGCTCTACACACCGCAGGGCGACCGCAAGCGCATCTCGCGTTCGGCGGAGCTGATCAAGCCTTTGCGGTCGGGCAACTCCGAGCGTGAAGCGGTGATGCCCGAAGGCTACTTCGAAGGCGCCAACGGTGTCACCACCGAGTCGCGTTCTTTCTGGCAGCTGGGAGTGCAGTCGTTCGGCGACAAGTTGATGGGCCGTCCGGCTCATCGCGACCCCGAGTGTCGCTGGAACATCGACGTTAGTATCACTCAGTGGTACTACGCTCAGTCCGGCGACTATGAAACCCGCATTCTGGCCAGTGTCTGGTCGGGTTTCATCTGCAAGACCGAAGATGCCGACGAGCGCTTGGCCCATCTCAAGGCTGCGCGCGCCTTCATCAAACAGATGGTGGAAACGCTGACCAGGTGCGAACCCAACCAGCGCTCGCGGAAATTCCGTGAGGAGCTCAAGGGTTCAAGCGAAGTTGTCGTCGAAACCATCAGCGAGACCGTCGTCGAAAACGCTGAAGCGGCTTAGGCCACTTCAGAGTCGTAGTCGTTAGGTCATCACCAGCAACTGCAACCGGCACTGCCGGCTCTTCTTGTAAGGGCCGGCGGTTGCCATTTATTGGGAGGTAACTATGAGCAAATTGCTCGAGCTTTATATCAATGGCGAGAAAGGCGGTTTCCACACTCTGATGTCCGTATCAGGTGTGCATCGCCAACCGGAACCGGTCACTTCGGCTGACCATCAGGAGATGTTGGCGGAAGCACTGCGTCTGCTCGATGGCGGCGGATACGAAGGCCGGCTGCGCATCGTCGACCCCAGCAACGTCATGGTGCAAGCCAGAGACGGGCAGTCGACGCTGAGCACCAAGCAGCTGCGCATGTTCGTCAACATGCCCTCGGGCGGCGCACTTGAGCCGGATCCCCGGGAGCATTCGACGCGCCCCGCAGACGAGACGGCTCGCATGCTCGGAAGAGTGAGCTAGCCAAGAACAGCACTGCAAGCCGTGCTTGCAGTGCTAAACGCAGCAGAGAAATCTGGTCTGCGGCCGCGTGGGTCTGAGAAGACTCTTCAGCCGACGGTAAGAAATCGGCGAAACATCATGAATAACAATAAAAACGAGGTAACAACCATGAACAGCCAAATGGACAAGGCCACAACCGGCCACAACTCGGGCATCATCTGCCCACGCAACGACCAGGGTGCAGAAGTCGGCCACAAGCCGATGACTCGCGCCGAACTGGAAAATCAGGATGGCATCAAGGCGCAGCATTGCGTCAGTGCCTTCATCATCAAGTTCCTGGACCAGGCCAATACCGGCTGGACGGGTGCGGAAACGCAGGTGGGCGGAAGCGAGGACCGACAGGGCATCGACTTCTATCTCATCAACAACGGCGAGGGTCGCAAGATTCTCGTGGACTTCTCGTTCGCTAGCAAAGGCGGTTACGCCGTCAAGCTGGAGCACGAGTGGTTCGAACGCAACCAAGACGGCAGCTTCAGCTTCAAGGCTGAATTCACCAAATCGTTGCTGCGCCGCTTCATGCCCGTCATGAGCAGCAACTTCCACGTCAGCTTCCGCTGATTTTTCCTAACCATCAAAATGGAAAACAACACCATGAGAAAACTGTTCGTGTCCTTCACCGGAGTGATGTACGCCATCAAGCAGGGTCGCGTCAACGAAGGTGATTTGGCCAACGGCCTCTTCATCTTCGGCTGCACCCGCGGTCACGCCATCACCCCCGGTGCCGCCGGCGAGTACATCGAGAGCGTCGTCAGCGAATGCCCCGAGGTGCACAAGCAGCTGGTGGAAGCCATCACCGCGGCAGAGGCCGACGGTCGCATTCGCTGGCGCACTCTGGAGCAGCACACCAACTTCGAGATGGTCGAAGACCTGCTCGCAGCCAACGGTGAGCCGCCCCTGATCAGTCACGCGCAAGCGTACGGTCGCGAAGACTCGTTCCCGCACTACAACTACCCGTCGGTGCAGGACCGCTGCAAGTCATGCACCGTGGTCTTCTAAACACCGGTCAGAACGGAGGTACAAAAGTGACCCAACTTTTTTACCTGGCTACATTCCAGGAACGCAACTGGATCATCGACCACATCACCGCTAGTGGTGCGCCGGTGCTCAACGACATCAAAGGCGACCTGGTTCATACGAGCCTGGAAGCTGCTGAGCGTCTCGCCCTCGATATCGCTTCCGATGTTGAGGTGGCTAACAAAGGCATGGACATCTTCGTGCTCGATGTGCCCGAGAACATCTACGACAGCCTGCGCCGTTGTGGAGAAATCTCGGAGCACAACGAACCGGATGCCTTTGGTGCCGTGCTGATGCGCGTCTCCGCACAAGGGGCAAACATCATCAACGGCTTCTGCGACTTCGACACGGTGCGCCGCTTCATTCCCGAAGAGGTGTATCTGGCCCTGCGCTCCATGCAAGGGCAAAATCTTTCCAGAGCGCTGAACTAAACCGCAAGGTCGAATTCAGCTGTGAAAAAAGGTGTCGCAATCAGAGTTTGATTGCGGCGCTTCGTTGTGGACCTGCTCTAGGCCCACGTTTACAGCATCAGATCAGTTAACCAAACGTAAACGGAGAAAAAGCATATGAACATGAACAGCAATGTGATCGACAGCAGCACCGGCAACAACGCAGCCAACGAGGCCTTCTTGGCCCAGTTCAAGCTCGACACCGGCTGGAACTACAGCGACGCTGTGGACGAAGCCGCCACCATCCAGCGCGAAAACCGTGTCTTCGGCACGCGTCGCAACGGTCAGGTCCGCGTCAAGGAAACCGCCGATCAGAAGTTTCAGCGCGAGACCGGCTGGAGCTTCGGCGATGCGATGGACATGGCTGCCGAAACGCAGCGTGAACACCGCATCTTCGGTCGTCGCCACCTGAACTAAGGTCGGCCATTAGTAGCAGCCAAATCAGGGCAGGCAGTCACTCGCAAGAGTCATTGACCTGCCCTGATTTTTTGGCGGTCAGTGTTAAGCAACTCAGTTTCGTCAACCGAAACCAAGGCCGCTGAACGAATCGGTTCGATTCACTCGGCGGTCTTGGTTTCGGCTGCTTGTGCAACCGAATCTGTGTTCGCCAAAAGTGGCGGTGAACACTGTCAAATG
>JADYXQ010000054.1 GCA_021772135.1 Candidatus Obscuribacter sp. | reverse complement strand
GCCTCAAGCTCTGGCACCTACTGCCAATGAAACTCCTGGTTGGTCCGCTCCGGCCGCTCCAGCTGTCGATACAGGAATGGCCTGGGGTCAATCTGTCCCTGGCGGCGTTCAAGCACCTGGACCACTAGCTACACCGGCCTGGGGTTCGGGCGAAGCAACACCCGACCTGGTACCACAGCCGGTGCCACGCACCAGTTGGTCGCCAGAAGCCGAACAAATGGAAACCGGCACATGGCAAGCCTTTGGCAAAAAAGAACAATCTTCACCTGCTCCATCCGCCCCTGTTCCTTTCACTCCGGCTCCTGCAGCCGCACCAGGCGGCGACAGATGGGATCAACCGATTCAAGATCGCAAAGCAGAACCGGCGGCAACGGAAGCGGCTCGCTGGGATGTGCCTATTCAGGCCCGCACCACCGGAGCTGATCTGCCGACACCGGCACCGGTAGCACCGGTTATGAGTTCAGGCATTCCGGTCAATCAAATTGTAGAAAAAATGGGAGCAGTCCTGGGCGGTGGTCAAGACAATCGCTGGGATGTGCCCATTCAAGAACGTGCTAAAGCAGATGCTGCAGGAACTGAACCAGCTCCTGCAGCGGCCCCAGCGCCATTCGGCGGGGCACCAGCAGCAGTGGCACCATCCGCATGGGGCGACACTCCATCAGTGCCTGCACCTACAACCTGGGGCACTCATCCTGAACAACCTACCACCACTCCCTGGGGAGCAGTTGAAACCGCTCCAGCAGCTGCACCGGCATGGACAGCCGACGCGCAACCAGCTGAAGTGGCATCTCAACCTTCCGGTTGGGGTAATGAAGTTCCACAAGTTCCGGCCTGGACCGCGGGAGCAGAGGCAGCAGCCGCGGCTCCTGCCTGGAATGCTCCGGCAACAGCCGCAGCTCCATCTGGTTGGGGCGTTGAACCACCTGCTTCTGCACCAGCTCCACTACCTGCACCATCGGCCTGGGCCGTTGAACCGGCTGCACAAACTGCACCGGCCGGCGCAGAAGCATGGGGACAACCACCGGCCTGGGGTCAGCCTGCGCCAACGCCGCAAGCAGCGCCCATCGCACCAGTGGCACCAGAAGTGACCGATCGCAACAATGCCGGCGGCATGTTCAACTTGGCCGACCGCGACATCGATAAAATTTTCGGAGACAACCTTGGCGTGAGCGAACCCGTCGGTAGAACACTGGTTAACACTGGTGGCACTGATCCGGCTCTAGCTGTGCCTGCACAATCCACAGCAGTGAATAACTTTGCTCCACCGGCACAACCAGAACCTGCACCAGCCCCAGTTCAGGCACAAGCTCCAGCACCCGCGGCAGAAGCCGACGCTGCTAACAAAGGCCTCTTCTCACTGACAGACAATGATCTGGATAAACTGTTCAGTACTAATTTAGGTGTCGACGAGCCTTCTACTCAGGTCGCTTCAAACCCCCCATCAATTACACCTGTTCAAGCCGCCAACAATTTTGCTCCTCCAGCCAGTCCCGGTTGGAATGCACCGGCGGAAGCGCCAGCAGCTCAGCCAGCGGGCTGGGGCGTACCTGCTCCTGCACCGGTTGCCGGCGCCACTACCTCTGGTGCCGGATGGTCTAATGCTCCTCAAGCACCAAGCGGTTGGGGCATGGAACCTGGCACTCAGCCGGCGGCGGCAGCACCAGGCGGTTGGTCAAATCCTAACCCTGCAGCTCCTGCCGCTGAAGCACAACCTGGTGGTTGGGGCACACCCACAGCACCGGCACAACCAGCCTGGAATCAAGCTCCAGCAGCACCGGCTGAGGAACCGAAGGGCGGTTTATTCTCAGTTGACGACAATGTGATGAATCGCATTTTCTCCGATAATCTCGGCATTCCCGAAGATCCAAATTCATCATCCTCAAGTTCTTCATCAGGTTCGTCATCTATGGATGTGCAAACTGATATGAGCATGTCTTCTCCGCCGAAGATTGCCGGTATCGGTCGTCTCGATGCCTCAGCCGATCAAAATCAAGATGCCGGCTCCGGCCGAATTGCTTCTATCGGTAAGTTCTTGCTTGACCAGAAAGATCTGGACAAAATCGGCAAGTTGACCAGCTCTGACTTTAACGAAGGCAAAATGCGCATTCTCACCATTGAGGCATCGCAAGATTTGCAGTCGTTACTGAGTCAGATTGGTACGCAACAGGGCGTTGTAGGCTCAGTAATCGTGGGCCATGACGGATTGCTCATTGCCAACACCATGCCCGGCGATATGGACGCCGAGTCTGTGGGAGTATGGGCCCTTGGTGTTTACATGAACACCGAGCACGTCACCAAGAAAATGGGTCACGACCGTGTGCACCAGGTGGTATCAAGAACCCCTCGCGGCTACGTGGTGATCGCTGACTTTGGCGGCGGCTTACTGGTCACCGTCACTGACGGCAGAGACACTGATTCGCTCATTCCATTGATGCGTACAATCACTCAGCTGGTCAATTAATTCGATTAACTCGACTTCTGCCCTTGCGAGAGCACATAATTAACCAGAGTTCGTGCACCAAATCCGGTGCCGCCTTTGCAGAACTCATCGCGTTCGCGGTCAAGCCAGGCCATGCCGGCTATATCAAGATGGGCCCAGGGTTTGCCTTCGGCAAACTCTTTCAAGAACATCCCAGCAGCGCTTGAGCCTGCTTCACCACGAGAACCGGCATTTTTCAAATCGGCAATATCGCTTTTAAGCGCATCTTTGTATTCCGGAAAGAGCGGCAATTGCCAGAATTGCTCACCGCTTCTGGCACCACTTTCAATCACGGCATTGACTAGCTTTTGATTTGAACCCATGATACCGGCGGCCACTCTGCCAAGGGCTGAGACAACGGCACCGGTGAGGGTGGCAATATCAATAATCTCGTCGGCACCTTCGCGCAAGGCATAAGTAATGGCATCGGCCAGTACAAGCCGACCTTCAGCATCGGTGTTATTGACCTCAATGGTCTTGCCGTTCATTGATGTGAGCACATCACCGGGATGCAACGCTGCTGAACCAGGCATATTTTCAGTGGCAGCCATGACCGCCAGTACCGACACATCTGGTTTAAGTTTAGCAATTATTTGCATGGCGGCTAGCACTGCTGCCGCTCCGGCCATGTCGTACTTCATATGTTCCATGCCCACTGCGGTTTTTAGTGACAAACCGCCCGAATCGAAAGTAATGCCTTTGCCAATCAAGCCAATTGTCTTTTTAGTTTTGGCTGCGTTGTATTTAAGAACAATTAGACGCAGAGGCTCCTTTGCACCTCTGGCAACACCAAGAAAAGCTCCCATGCCGAGCTTTTTCACTTGCTCAGGCTCGAGAATCTTACAGCTCAGGCCATTGTCGGCTGCTATTTTTACGGCAGCCTGAGCCAGTCTTGTCGGTGTCATCACCGCCGGTGGTTCGGCAATCAGCTCACGGGCCATATTGGTGGCTTCCGCCATCGCTGTGGCTGTGAATACAGCGCGCTTGATTTGTGCCGCATTAAGGTCAAGGCTCATTACATGCAAGACGCAGTTGGTCGACGAGTTGGCCGCCGCCCGTTTGTCATCTTCTTTAGTTTTATACTTGGCGAAATTGAATGACGATAATATCCATGCTTCTACCAGAGAAGAAAGACAATCAGCGCCATCCAGCGTCTTTTTCACCGGTACGGCTTCGCCTTTGTCTTTTTTGACAGTGGCAGTGACCGGCTTAGAAACCGATTTAGCGACGGCGCTGCGCATCAATAAAGAAATAGTTTTCACTGCGGTATTTTTCACCACAGAGGCTTTAACGTTTTTCTTGGCCGCTGCTTTATCTTGATTGTGAGTGGCCGTGGCCTGAGCATTATTGAGTGCGGTTATTTTTTTTGAAATCAGGATGCCCAGCTTACGGTAAGTCGACAGCGTGACGTCGGCTTCTGCTCCCAGACCAAACAACATCAGTCTTTTAAATGGTGTCTTGCCGTAAGTAGGCAATACCAGCTGCTGCCCCAACCGTCCGGCGAAGCCATCTTCGGCGGCCATGGTAGCCAGTTGAGCAACAAAAGCTTGATCGAGCTTATCCATGGTCTTAAGCACATCAAGTATTTTTTCCTGATTGAAAATTCCTACTATCAACAGATCGGCTGCCAGAGCGCCGGCGGCACCAGATTGTAATTTCACTTCCATATCAAGATTCCTCAAGTACTGCTATTGATTACGCGGGCCACAATTTCATCGACAATTTTGCTGTCCACTTGCCGGCGACAGTAGGCAAGGTAAGCTTCCATCCAGCGACGCAGCTCCAGAAGCACGGCTGAAACAGGAACACCGGCGCGTTTCATCTGCGCGAGATTAACAGAGATGCGGCCTTCGTGATCAACGTGAAAACGCGACTTGGCCGGCGAATCTCCGTGCACATAATGCAGAGATGCCTGCAACAGTGCTTTATTGTCTTCGCGACCAACTAGCTCTTGCATCTCGGCACCGATTTTTTGCAAAACAATCAATGGACGAAAAAGGCTAGCTTGCTGGATGTTAGCTAACTTAAGCTCTGTGAGCATGAAAAGAGATTTGACGATTTTATGAGTAGGCCAATGGTGGAAGGCTTTGATTACTTCGTCGATGGTAGACAATCCGTCGATCAGAGCTGCTAACTCGGCGATCATAGGTCGGTCTTCGCGGCTCAAGGTGGTTTCGTCCATCAAGCGCAAAGGTGCACCGGCAAATTGCTGCCAGACCATTTCAAAATTCCATACCCGCTCTAGAATTGAATCACGACCTTGAGGTAGGCTGGCAAAAATCTGATTGACCTGATCTTGACAGAGGGCCGAGTCGAGCAAGAGGCGCTCAAGGGTTTGGGTAATTTTGCAGTTCTCATCAAACTCTTGCGATAGCCCTTTATCTCTGAAAACGAAAATTCCTTCGCTCCAGATTGTAATGAACTCGACCATGGCATGATAGCCAAGCAGTTTGTTCATTTTTGCGTTGGTGGGCTTGCCGTCCACAAATGCCACAATCAAAATTTTCTCGCGGTCTTCAACAGTGAGCAGACCTGTTTTTTTAGCGGTGCCCAGTGACTGCAACAGGCCGGCGGTGTCAATTGCGCCCAGGCTGCCAATCATAGAATCGCGCATGGTTTCGATATTGACTGTACGCGAGACCCCTGGCAATTCGTCTTCTGTGCGCCGGTGATAGCCGCCGTATAGATACTGATCGTCAAGCAAAACTTCGAGTTCGCGTGTGTTCAAATAACCGGCGCGCACTGCCAATAGACCGAGGAAGGTGCGTTGTTGTTTGCCCCATCCTTCTTCTTGCTGGCGCTCGAGCAGTTCACGCAATTGTGTTTCATTGAGAATGCCGCAAGCCACCATGTAGCGTCCCAATCGAAACGGTTTGCGGTTGTGATAGCAATTTGACAAAAACTGAATGCGTGAAAAAACAGGAAAAATCAAACGCGCGGCTTCCAACTCTTGCAAAATTCGCAGGGCTTCGTCTGACGGCAACTGGTGGTGCGATTCGACATTGCGCACAATTGACTCTACCGAAGCGTAGTCTTCAACCATCTGCATCACCCAATTTTGCGGCGCAGGCAAAGTAAAATCGCCTTTTACTTGCTTGCCGTCGCTAGTCAAAACCGGAATCGAAGTGGAAAGAATGTGATTGGCCAGTGTACTGCCACCACCCTTGAGGCGACGGCGGTCGATACCACTGACAGTGGCACAGGCATAGTCGGCCAGAAGCGGATAGCGAGTGAAGATACCAAAAGGACTGTCGTAAATATTAAAAGTCAAACCACCGGCAGGGTCATCTTTCGTCAGTGTAATGGCCCCATCACCTTTAACGAAAAGCAGCACTCCTTGCGGATTCAGCAGCTTTTTAGCGTACATGGCAAATTTAACCAGAGCATCCAGGGGCAGCGAAAATCCTGTTTGCATCAAGTCGATAATCAAGCCATCTAAACTTTTGCCGGTTTCCACCAGTTTATCTAACTGACTGTATAAATTTTCACGATAAGAAAAGGTCAAAAATGCCAGTGAGGAATTGAGATAGCTTTCAGCCGCTTCTTTGTCATGACCTGCCTGACCTGTTTGGCCTGTTTGGCCGGGTGCACCGGAGGCCTGTGGAGCATCATTGGGAGAAAATTCAACCATGTCCTCAATTCTTGCGGACAGCAGTAGAAGATGGCGCAGGCTTGTCGCTTGTAGCGGCAGAGGAAGAAGTTGAACTTGTAGCAGCGCTTCCAGGAAGCACCATGGTGCCGCTCAAATTTTTCGCGATGGCATCAGAGGGAGCGACAAAAAGCGCTTTGACAGCCAATTGGCCACGGCGTGGTCCGGGCTGAGTGATGCGACCGACTTCTACAATCAAATCGTTTTTAGCCGAAGTAACCAGGCGATAGCGTGCTGCACCACCTTGAGAAGACATGGCCACCAGACGCATTGGTGGGCTGACTTTGCCGAACAAACCAAGATATTTCGGTATAGAAATAAGTTTGCCGTCGACCAACCATGACTTAGCGATATCTGGCCTGCTGTTGGCTACGGCCTGACAAAAACTGAGGGCGATTGATTGCGGTGCATCATCAGTGGCGTGACCGGCTAAAGTATATTTACCGCCGATAAATTTAAGCACAACTTTGTAACCGGCAGTAGTGGCGGCAGCGACTGGTTTAGAAATGGTGTCTTTGACCACTCCTGGAATTTTATCCTCTTCCCTTTTTTCTACCTTCGCCGGCGCAGGCGGCTGAATGGTAAGCACAATATCGTTGCCTGAAAACGCCGCTTTGCCCGTGACATTTTGAGTAAAGAAAGCAGGCAGCGCACTAAATAATTCGGGCGCTTCCGGCATACCTTCAACCAGCTGAAAACCTTTGAACCAGAGGGCCGCAGTTGCGCGGTCAGCGCCAATTAAAACGAGTGACTTCGGGCCGCTGCCGCTTACTGCCGGATGAACGACTTTGCTGACGACAGCTTTACCTTTTTTAGTCACCACTAATTTGGCCGGTGAGGAGGAAGCGGCGCCGACTATGTGAGCTTCGCGAAAAGATACGCTCTGAGGCAAAGGAATTGCCGTGGTGCCCGCTGGGGTTTGAAAAATCACAGAG
>JADYXQ010000329.1 GCA_021772135.1 Candidatus Obscuribacter sp. | reverse complement strand
CTTGAGCTTTATCAGCATTTGTCGCTCGCAGCGATCGAGGGTGACTACCAAAAAGCTGTTCGCAATTTAGAAATTTAGGCAATTTTTGCAACAGAGCCACAGAAACAGCTTGCTGCCTGTCTATTATGCTTGGCATTTCTGGCAAGGCAAGGCTTTTGTCTGGCCGCAGTGCCAATCTTCCCACTGAGGGCAAGGTGTACAGATTCAGGTATTCACGGCGCATTGCCGACCGCTTCCACATACCACATGCCGTTTTGCATGCGCAGTGTATAGAGCCAGACTGCGTTATAACCCGCCAGTTTTTGCATGCGCACGCGCACTTTAACCAGAGCACCTTGAGCAGGAGCGACATCGAATTCTGAATCTGACGGCGTGGTTGTTAGCCAGTGGTGACGAGACACGGAAGTCTGGTATGCAGAAGCATTACCTTGAAACTTGGCTTTGTAAGCCGGTGCCAGGTCGTCCCAGGCAATGCCGAATTCTTTGAAAGCGATAGCGCGAAAGTGATATTTCAAAAAAACTGTCGCGCTGGTTTCGCGCACCAGGCGTACTCGATCGACGTGTGCGGGCGTGTTGGTAGAAGGTGGCGGCGTGTAGGCTTTCTGTGTTGGCAGCACCGCTATTTGCTCTGGCGGCGGAGTCTGCGTGCGCGTTTGAACCGGGGTGTGACCGGCTGATGTGATTGAATCGAGGTCAACTACACCAGGCCTCGGACGCACCGGTTCGCAAGCAATAATCAAATCTTTTCCCGACCATTTACTTGCTTCAAGCACGGGAGTTTGCAAAACGCCCCGTTCTTGCACTACTTCTTGTTGCACCTGATCTTTGACAAAGTCGAAAACCTTATTAACGTCAGAAGACGATCCTTGCTTTTGCAAGCCATCAATTAAGCTGCGCGTGAATACAGAATTGGGGTATTTTTTCGATTCCCATGATGTCTGATTTTTATCGCTAGAGCAGATGACGAGCTGTCCTGAGCCTTGTGCAACTGACGCAGCATCAGCATTGGCGGTGCGCACGATGCCCTTGCCGCCACCTGAGGCACCACCGGCATGGCAGGTATCTAACACGACCAGTACGCGGTCACTGTGCACTCGCTCTCGAATTGTATCCGCGAGGTCTCGCATGGGTATGCCGGTGGTGAAGAGCTTCGTCGGATTCGTATCGTGAGCTACAACATAATTGACTCCCCGAATGTCAGAGTCAGACGAGCTGCCGTGGCTTGATATGAAAATCACAACCAGGTCGTCGGGTAAAGCGGCGCGAGGTAACCAGCTGTCACCAAGCTGGTCGAGAATGCGGTCTCTCGTTGCCTGCTCGTTGAGCAAAATGCGCACATGGTCTTTTGCGAATTTGCCTTTGGTGATCAGGTAATTGTAGAAATCTTGCGCATCTTTGGCCGGATAATTGAGATTGAGTGCCGGATCGCTGAATTTGCTGATGCCGATAACCAGCGCCCATTTATCAGTCACCGGCCGATTGGCAACATCCTCTGCGTGTGCGGCTTGCACGGTCATGGCAAACGGGCAGCAAACAGCTGATGCAATCGTTAAAATCCAGCGGGTGGTGAACCTCGGAATGATAGTTTGTCCTCAATAGGCTAATTATCTATGAGATGCCACGTCTGGTGCTGGTTGAAACCGACCCGATTCAGAGTGCATAATTTAGTAAGATAGCGAAGCTAGACAAGCCAGAAGAGCACTCCGCGGTTAGGACATTTACAAGTGACTAGCGCACCACAAATTAGAACTGACAGACTGCTGCTGCGCCGCTGGCGTGAACAAGACTTGCATCCGTTTGCACTGTTGAACTCTGATGAAAACGTGATGAAGCATTTTCCGAAAATGCTCTCTCATGAAGAAAGCAATGCTATGGTCGAGCGCATTGAGAAGGGCTTTGAGGACAACGGCTTTGGTTTGTATGCAGTGGAGCTGTCCGAAGCCGAGGAGTTTATTGGTTTTGTCGGTTTGTCGATACCACGATTTGAAGCGCACTTCACGCCTTGCGTTGAAGTTGGTTGGCGGCTTGCGTATCAATATTGGGGTCACGGATTGGCTCCAGAAGCGGCGCTTGCGGTGCTAAGCGATGGATTTAGTCGTGTCGGTCTCAAGGAAATCGTGTCGATGACTACTACCGCAAACACAAATTCAATGCGTGTGATGGAGAAAATCGGCATGACCCGAGACGCGGTAGATGATTTTCTGCATCCATCTTTAGCTGACGAAGACCCGCTCAAGCCGCACGTTCTGTACCGTATCAAAACGCATCTTTAGAATTATCAACTCCAGGAAACTATGAATATGTCCGACTTAAAATCTACGTTGCGTTGCTCATTTGCACTTCTCTCATTTGCCATTTTAGTAACAATGGTCCAACCGGTGTTTTGTCAGAGTAACGTGAAAAAAGCTGTCAAACGGGATGCGGATTAGAATAAGTTGATTGACAGCGCTGAAGATCAACGAAAAAAGGGTAAATTTGTCGCTGCAGAAGACACACTTTTGAAGGCTCTCAGTATTGTTAAAGCGAGCGACCATCCTGAAAATTATCCAAGAGTTTTGCGCGATTTGATGCATGTAGCCTATCATGCGAAGTGGAAGGGCAAGTACGAGTCATATTTGGCAGACATCTTGAAGGCGACGCAGAGTTCGTCGATTGATGTTTCTACAGTAGCTAAGATCGAGCTGGGCGGATTTTACGTGCAAGAGGGTCAATACAAAAAAGCTCTAACTTATTTAGAACCTGCAATGACCGCGATAAAGCAGCTCTATAGTGCAAGTAATCCTCAAATGAGCATTTTTGACGAAGACCTTTGCAGCGCCTATATCGGCGCTGGCCAAAAGGAAAAAGCTACTGCCGTGACTTTCGCCAGCAAATTACTGACTGATACATTTATGGATGATATGCAGAATCGCATTAGGCGCAACTGGCATCCCAGGCAATACACATATAGTGCTAAGGCGCTGGCGATTTATCATGTTGATAATGACGGCAATATTTCAAAGGCCAAGATTGCAAAGTCATCGGGTACTCCCGCTTTTGATGCCGATTGTCTGGCAGCACTCAAAGGCGCCGACGCTAAACCTATGTTTTCCTGGAAAGTCTATTCTCAGCCAATGCTAGTCGAATTTACTTTCGCGTACAACGTCAATAAGAGCCCAGCCGGCAGCGCGGCAAGTACCTACATATCACCTGAAAACAGAACTGCTCAGAGAAAAGAGTTACTGGCAAGCGGACTTCAAAATTTGCAGGCTAAATTCAATACCCTGGATGTTTCTCCCCAAGGCTTAGATGTGCAAGCTTGTGAAATTGCTCTACAGATTTGTGAACAGTACATCAATATGAGGCAGCCAGCTGAGGCGAACGCAATTTACGTCCGCCGAGCGGCGATAAAATAGTGCAGCGTTGCTCAAAACTTCTCTCCAGCCTTTATTTTTCCAATGTACTCACCGGCCTGAATATGATTTGCATGCGCTGGTTTTTTTGAAATGTTTTGAAATTGCGCGAGAGAAAATCCCAGTAGAGTGAATTGAACGGGCATGCGTCTGCACCCACAGTCAGTTTGGGGTTGTAGCGGCATTTCTTGCAATAGTTCGACATTTTGTTGATGTAGTTGGCAGATGCTGCGTACGGTTTCGTTCCCACATAGCCGCCATCAGCGTGAAGAACCAAGCCAATCACATTCGGCACCATCACCCAATCATAGCCATCTATGAACATTGCCCAGAACCAATCGTTGGTCTCTATTGGCTCAATGCCGGCGAGCAGACAAAAATTTCCCAGAATCATCAATCTTAAAATATGGTGCGCGTAGGCTCGCTCTTGCACATGAGTCAGCCCCTCTTTGACACAAAACATGTCGGTGTCGGTACTCCAGAAAAATTCCGGCAAAGGAGTGTGGGCATTTAGCGTGTTGCGTGTACGATATTCAGGCATCATGCGCTGGTAGGTGCGCCAGACAAATTCACGCCAACCAATAAGTTGCCTAATGTACCCTTCAACTGACGACAGCCTTGCCACTCCGGTTAAGTAGCGGTGCTCGGCTTCACGGGCCAATTCTAGCGGGTGCAGCAAGCCCACATTTATGTAGGCAGAAAGCATCGAGTGATTCATCGAAATCTGCCCTGCGATCATGGCATCTTGGGTCAAGCCGAACTGATCAAGGCGATGATCAAAAAAGTCTTGCGCCTCTGCCAGCGCGCTTTCACGGGTGACAGCCAAATTCCAACTTTCGCTGCTGACTGAACCTGGATGATCGCCAAAATGGTGATTGACCATTGTGATCACATCAGTCGTGATGCTATCTGCAGGCGATGCTAGAGGCTGTGAAAATGATTGCTCGCGAAGCGCGTTTGCCACCACCGAGTCGGTGGCAAAGAAATAACGGCACAGTGCTGATTGTTTGATTCAAATTATCGAGCCACCAGTACTGATGGCAGATTTAGTAAAAT
>JADYXQ010000328.1 GCA_021772135.1 Candidatus Obscuribacter sp. | reverse complement strand
GGAACGAAAGGTAAGCAGGTGGTAGCTTACGATCAGGGCAGCAAGAAGTATGCAGCGGAATATTTGGCGTAACTCAGTTAGATGTTAGCCTGTCATTAGCTAAGGTTTTCCGGATTGAGTGCCAACCGCAGTTGCCAAAATAACCCTAGAAGTTAGACAAGTCATATTCAGCCTTGAATCCACTTTTGTTGGATAGTCTAGTGCCTTAGCTAGAATTTTTAGATTAGTCAGAAGCTGTGCATCAGAAGTATTGGCTGGAGATTTAAAGACTCGTCTTGCAATCAAAGCCTTTTCTTGCCAGTGCCGCTTCTCATAAGCTGCGTCAATTTCTTTTTGGTTTGAGTTTGGACTTATATCTAACAATTTTATTGAAAGCTTTCTTTGCGTATCAGCCTCTGCGCTTTTTATTTGCTCCCATGAAGCTGTTGGTAACAAATCTACAGCTCTAGCATGCCCGGCTCTGGTTAGCTCCTTTTCCTTAGCCATAACTTTTTCGCATGCTTGATTTTCTAAATCTTTTGGCAACTTTTTCGAGTAAATCTCTTGGTATTCGTCCATTAGTTTGCTTGATTGTTCTCTATGCAGCGCAATCGCTCGACGCAACTCTTCCTCACTGGCTGTATCAGGTAAATTATTCGAATAACATAACTGTGCATGATTGCGTCTATCCTGTAACTTTTGCATTTCTTTGCTTGGAAGATTGCCTGGCCAATCGTACATTTTTACTGAATCGGCAAACTCCTTGCGGGCTTGCGCTTCGGCTACTTCGCTCAAAGTCACGTCATCTGAAAGACCGAATCCACGAGCATCAATAATTCTTTCAAAATCACTTGCTGGTACTGATTTGCTGAGATTCAATAACTCTCTTATCGTATCCTCAGTCGTTGAGCGCTCTGCTGTAGGTTTGTCGGTCCTCGCCGGAGTCGCAGTTGCTGGCTGGTTTAATGTCGCGAGTAAGCTAATTGCTATTGACCCAGCAACCAAAGTACGACACCAAAAATTTGTCATGATTGACTCCAATTATAAATACTGGGAAAAAGCCTCTATTAGTAAATGCCCAGTTAATTCAAGTTCTAAAGCCTGAATGCATCGTATAATCCCCACTTAGCCGTTTTTATGATATACTATAGTATAATTTAACAAAGAGGAAGGGAGGCACCAAATTTGGTGCTTCCCTTCCTCTTTGTTAGTGCGATCTGCTATTGGCTAGAAATTTTATGGCCAAATCGTATGGTTGTAACAGAAAGCTGGCGGAGTGGCCGGGGGAACCCCATTGGCATTTGATTGCGCAATCAAGAACTGGCTGCTCAAAGGGCAAAAGAAATTGAGCACGGTGTCACCAAAGCCGGTAAGTCATTGGAAAGCACTGCCGAAAAAGCAAATCACATCAAAGAAACTGCAGTCAATAAAGAGCTTCAACATGCCGAGCCTGTTTCACTGGGAGTCAATCCGCTCTTTTCACACAGAGGGCATGAAGACGATCATGTCTCTTACGGTGCTTGTGCTGGCGCCAACAATCCTTTTGAAAATATTCGTATGCGGATTGGCTCTGGTCCAGGACATATCGATGCTGACCTGATCGCTGGCATCATGCGCAATGAACAATTTTTCTATAAAAATCTTTTTGATACTGGCACGGATAATTATGTGCGAAAACACGGAAACCTTGACCCGCTGCATGACAATACATCCTCAATCGGACCAGCTCAGATGCAGATCGGAAACATTCAAAACTTGATGAAACAGTTTCCTGAACAACTCGCACCGTATGCAAAAGACCCTCTGAGAGCTGCTTTGAACCCCGGTGATGCTCCGATGTTTGTTGCTGCATATATTTCAAACATGATTGAGCATCTCGAAAAGCACACCAATCCAGGATTGCCTGCTGGGGTCTGGAAGAATATTCAAAAACATTGGAGCGAAGGAGATGCAAACGGGGCACTGATACTGGCTTTTAATCCTGATCCACACCAGATCGAAAACGTCTCAAAGCAACTGCATACCATTAAGCATGAGCGCGCGGAAAAAAGTGACAAGGCTCACTAAGCTGCTTTATTCTTCCGTCGTAGCCACCAGCGAACACCACCAACAACAGTAATAGCCAATATAACCACTGGCAGTGGTCCCAATATTAGCCAGCATGTTAGGGCAAGGGCTGCTTGTTCGTCATTGGCACAATGGAGAAACACACTGTAGTGCCATTGCGGATAATCCAGAATCTCGTAGCCGTAGCCACAGAGAAAGCCAGCAATGGCAGCCCAGAGCCACCAGAGGCGGGAGAACCAGTTAATTGATTTTGGTTGTTCCATGGTTAAAGTATGGCATGAGAAATTGGCGAAAAAGCGATCAGGGGATTTAGAGCGGAAAAAGGCGAGATCGAGGGGATTGAGTACCCCAAAAGTGGTGGCACAAATCACCTGCTTGCTGAAACCCGCACCACTCAAGAATTACGAAGAGTAAGTTAGAGACTGGAATCAAGAAGTTAGAGAAAGAGAAAAGAAAGGAAAAGCTGGCGGAGTTAGAAACTCGAGTAGAGCGGATTTTCACTGAGTTTCTGCATCAAGCAGGCAAGGGCGGCGCGTGCTGTGCATCGCCACATATACCGACTGGGGTGCGAAGAAAGCTTTCTTCGTTACCAACATCACTGAAGGGAACTGTACTCAGCTTGTTCACGACCTCTACAACAAGCGCGGAAACATGGAGCGGAATATTGAGGAGTTGAAGAGCTTGGACTGCACTCGCTTGTCCTGTCAGGAGTTTGAGTCCAATCAATTTAGACTCTTTTTACACGGGTTGGCTTACCGGCTGATGACGAACGTTCGCGATCTTTTGCCACCTTCAATTGAGCACTGGTCAATGAACTCAATACGCAAGCATTTAATTCTGTTGCCGGTGCTGATCAAAGAAACGGCCAGGCAGATTGCTTTCCACTGGACAAGCACATGCGAATGGAAAAGAGAATTTCATCTGCTGTTCAGGGCTATCGACAGGCTGCCACCGCCGCGCAGCTAGTAGCCTAAATACTAGAACTAAACCTCAGACACTAAACTCAAATCACTGTAGCGACTGCTACAGGCCTCTGCGTGCTGTGCCGAAGTGAGGACAAAGCTAATTTGCTCATCGGCAGCCGAGAACGAACGGGTCGCCAGCTCGCTTTGTGAGTTTTAGAATCTCAAGAGACCATCTCTGTTTTCAATAGCAGTTTTTAACTGTATGGATTAGTAAAGCGGGGAACAAGAAATAGTCATTTGCTGCGGATCCATTGGGCGTATCTTTTCCAACCTGGAGTCTCGCAATATCTACTGTATACACGATTCTGACACTCTTTAAAAAGCTGTCTGCCATCTAGAATTCCTATATAATGCTAGGATGGAATTATCCTTCCACCTCGAAAATCTGGCCAAGCATGGAGTCTCCATTGACGAAGCGGAAGAAGCATTAGCGGATAGAAATGGTCTCATTAATAAAACCAAGGGCGGCGCTTTTCTAGTCATCGGCAAAACTTTCTCTGGCCGCTTTCTTGAAATTGCTTACCGACAATTGCCCAACAAGATCGCTTTCGTATTTCATGCCATGGATGCAAGAGAACATCAAATAAAACGCTACAAGCAGCGCTGATAAAATGACCGACAAAAAAAAGAAGCAAGTACCATCTCCTCCTCTGGCATCAAAGTCATGGGAAGAACAAGCCGCCTATTTTGAAAAATATGACCTGGACGACCTTGAGTCAGCTGACCAACTGGAGCCATTAACTAAAGCTGACCAGAGCTTTGTCAAATCAGTGACTAAAGCAGCGTCGGACAAAATTGCTGCCAGAAAAACTCGTGGTCAATTAAATTTGGCTCTTTCGACCGACCAGCTCAACCGGTTTACTCAGTACGCTAATAAAAAGCATATCCCGCCTTCTACGTTGGCTAAAGCTTGGATTTTAGAGCGTCTTGACAATGAAGCCAAAGAAGCTTGATCTAGAGAAAAACAGCCTACTCTCCATTAGTCGCTTTGCATAAAACGTTTTCCGCTCGAGGCATTAAGCCCTTACCAGCGGCGGGTTTTACGGTTTTTTCCGAAACCTTTATCGTCGCCTGTGCCGAATTACTGTTTGCAAGCGATTCAAAAGTCTATTCAGTCTGACAGAGCAAATGCGCGCTTTTTTTCTCCTTTTTTCTGGCATTGAAGTCTGAAAATTTTGCGCATTATTTTGCGCATTGTTCGCCCATCTAGCTTCCGGGCGACGTGGAGGAAAATTTATTTAGCAAAAATTTGAAAGAATAATTTGCAAGCTCACACTTACAGCCAAGTGAGCCTCAAAGCAACGAGGCAAAATACCATCCCAAACCAACAGAGCGAACAAGGTGAGCGAGCACCAGAGGTGACAGCTCGGAGCGGTACCCCGCGCGTTACTCTCAGCACCCAAGGTGCGGGTCCTATCCTGAGCGCCGAAAGTGCGCTCCTATCGATCGAAAAATCGGCATTGTCTATCTGAGAAATTGCGTGATAATAAAGCTGGAGCACGGCAAGTAGCCGGGTAAAAGGAGCTTCTGCCAAATTGCCAGTTGAACGTTACTATGAAGCAGATCGACTGATCGAGAATATTCGCGAGCCCTATCCTTTGTCTATCGGCAGACGAACTTCTTTCTCTGTCTCGCATCCGGAGATAGCTATAGAGTGGCATCGCTACAAAAATGACGGCTATGGGCCGGAAGACTTCAGCTTTGCTTCAGGCCTCAAAGTGTGGTGGCAATGCCTAGTAAATAAAGAACATGACTGGCAAGCGGCGATTCACAACCGGACAGCGGGCGCCGGTTGCCCACACTGTTATTTTGAATCGTATGGCCTTGATCTGGCAGAGTATCCCCAAGTTTTGAAGTTTTTTGACAAGAAAAAGAACAGAGGAATAAGTCCTAACAAAATTCCAATTGGCAATAAGATCCACTGGCACTGCGCCAAAGGCAGAAAGCATGATTGGCATTCACGCTTTAATGTCAATGTAGTTGATGCTTTCTGTCCATTTTGTCGCGGGCGCAAAGCCAGTCCGGACAACAATCTCAAAGTCGATCCGGTCATGTCGAAACAGTTTCATCCAACAAAAAACGGCAAGCGAGATCCAAAAAAGATAGTTCAAACTTCCAAGCTCAATCTATGGTGGAAGTGCCCTGAAGGCGACGACCACGTCTTTCCAATGCGCCCATATGACAGAACAATCAAAGGTAACGGTTGCCCATATTGCAGTCGGCGGCGCTTTTCAAAAACTCATTCTCTCGATGCCGAATTCTCCGAAATTGCCAAGCAATTTCACAAAACCAAAAATGGCAATTTGAAGCCGAACGGCATTTCGAGCCGCTCTAAGCGGTCAGTGTGGTGGAAGTGCCCGGAGGGTGATGACCACGAATGGGAAGCGACAATTATGAACCGGACCCACCGGGGTAATAAGTGTCGCTTCTGTGCTAATCGAGCTTTGTCAGAGACAAATAGCCTGGCAGCACTGTTTCCAGAACTGGCTAAAGAGTTCGACAAGAAGAAAAATTATCCACTAACAGCAAAAGATGTGGTGGCAACCTCTACAGATGTTGTTTGGTGGAAGTGAGCTAACAAGCATTCGTGGGAGCGCCCTGTCTACCTTCGAACTAAGAGAGGTAGCCGCTGCCCTGATTGTCCCGAATATGGCAAAGCACGAGTAATAAACTCGCTCAAAGATGCTTTTCCAAAAATCATCAAGTACTGGCACCCGAAAAAGAACGGCGACCAGACGCCGGAAAACACGTCATTTGGCAGCAAATTAATGGCTTGGTGGAAGTGTCCGAAAGGTCCCGATCATGAGTGGCAGCAAGGTGTCCCCTCTGTGCCAACATGAAGTGAGACGGATTTGGTTGAGAGTTTAGTGTAGCGATCTGAGAAGAGTGGGCAGGTTTTATCCGCCATGATCTTCCG
>JADYXQ010000053.1 GCA_021772135.1 Candidatus Obscuribacter sp. | reverse complement strand
CTCACTTGAAGGCTGCTGAGGCTGAATTTAAAGCTGCTCAAGCAGACAAGCAGGCTCTAGTTTTGCGCACTAAAGCTAGAGAACTGGCTTCAGCTGCCGGTATCGAGCAAACTGTCGATACGGTAACCGGACCAGCCAAAGATGAAGCTCCGGCTCCCGGCGGTAATCGCATCGATTTGGCACCAGCCGACGCCACCGTTGCTGCGCCTGCTGCAGTCTCTACTGGCTCTGCTCCAACCTTGCAAGATCTGGCTCCATAAACCAGGCCGGCATCTAACGCTAACAAAAAGAGGAGCATTGCTGCTCCTCTTTTTCGTGTCAACTTTATTGCTGAAGAGTATCTGATTAACTGGCAGCGCCGCTTGTTTCTTTTAAAACTTGAAACGCAAGTTTGGCCGCGTCTTGTTCTGCTGCTTTTTTAGATTTGCCCGAACCTTGAGCCAGAGCCTTGCCTTCCAATTTCACCGCTACGGTGAAGACCGGATCGTGAGGCGGCCCTTCGGTGCTGATGACAACATAGCTTGGTGTGCCTTCGGCCCGCGCCTGCGTCAATTCTTGTAGCTGAGCTTTGTAGTTGTCTTTGATTTCATCACGGTCGACCACAGTGGTTTGGTGACCGAATAAGCGCACTAAAAGTGTTTGTACTTGGAAGAGACCTAGATCCTGGTAGATAGCTCCAATCAAGGCTTCCATGGCGCAAGCGGTGATTGACGGCCGAGTTTGCACATTGCGGCCGAGCAAAATGTATTTGCTCAAATTTACTTCTTCGCCAATTTCAGCCAATATGCGGTCTGATACCAGCACTGCGCGCAACTCTGTTAATTGACCTTCATCATAATCAGGGAAACGCTCTAATAGATATTCGCTGATGACGAATTTAAGCACCGCATCGCCGAAGAACTCCAGCTTCTCATAGTCTGCCCAACCCGGATTTTCTGCTGCGTATGAACTATGCGTCAGGGCTTCGTTCACCAGACCCATTCGGCCGCACGTCACTCCAAGCTTCTGGCAAAGTTGGTCCAGATCCTTAAAACGTTTGGGCGGAAGTGAGAGTGGCTGGGCGGTCATCGGGCTGTTTTTGCTGTATTCGGGGGCGCTAATAACGTTGGTAATTGAAACTGTTGCTCTCAAGGGATTCCCGTACCTCTTATCTACCTATTTAGGAGACTACAAGAGGTAAGCTCAAGATGCCGGTTTTGTTAACCATTGTTTCCACTTCAATTACGCTAAGTCCTACTAATGATGCCCATTTCAGCAGTTTAATATCAGCTGCCGCAACGGCACCATTGATGAGCTCAGTCTCAGAAAATGGGGCGGATGAAAGTTATGCACTCTATAATCTATGTCGTTCCCGGCTAACTCTTGCTATATAGCCTGCTATGCTTTTAGCGATTACCCGGGCGTTGCCGATCAAAATCAGTCTGAAAGATTTATCAGGTTTTGATGGATGCAAAGCATACGAATGATGCTAATCGGGCAATCTTCGCCTGTTAGATCTGTTTTGCTTAACTGGCGCAGTCAGAACGGATGTCATAAACGTAAAATAGGAAGCGGCGACTAAGAAGAGGAACGCAACAAAGTGGATCAAAGTTCGTTGCAGCTCGGCCAGATATTTTTATTCGTAGCGGTGGGTTTTGCCCTGCCGGCCCTGGGGATGATCCTCTTGGCTTGGGTGCTGCAGCTCGCCCTCGGTTATCACAGACCAAACGCGATAAAAAATCAGCCATACGAGTGCGGCATGAAGCCCATGCAAGAAGCGCTGGTGCAGTTCGATGTGCGCTATTACCTTTACGCCATCTTATTCATCCTTTTCGATATCGAAATCATCTTTATCATTCCGTGGCTGCTTGCCACCGATAGTATTCCCAGACTCTTAATTGGTCCCGATGCAGTCAACCAACTGATTGCCACCGGACAAATGGCAGAGCTGATGAAATTGAAAATGATCGGACCTATAGAGATTTCTATGTTCCTGGTCATTCTCGTTGTTGGTCTGGTTTATGCCTGGAAGAAAGGCGCTCTTGAGTGGGAGTAGGAAAGAAATGAGTCAAGGAAACATGAGTACTACTGCTAAGCCTAATAATCCCGTCGTGCCCGAAGAGCTGCGTGAGTCGGTCACCATATCGTCAATCGATTTGATGATTGATGCGCTCGGTCAGGTGCTGTCTCCGGTATTGAGCCCTATTGCCAATCTGGCCAGGTCAAATTCAGTCTGGCCGCTGACATTCGGTACTTCTTGTTGTGCCATTGAAATGATGAGTGTGGGCATGTCTGCCTTTGATATTTCGCGCTTTGGTTCAGAGGTGTTTCGCGCCACTCCCAGGCAAGCCGACATGATCATCACTGCCGGTACGATCACCAGAAAGATGGCTCCTGCCCTGATTACTCTTTATGAGCAAATGCCTGAACCCAAATATGTTATTGCCATGGGTGCTTGCACCGTCACTGGTGGCATGTTTAACGATTCATATTCTGTGGTGCAGGGTGTCGACCGCATTATTCCCGTAGACGTGTATTTGCCTGGTTGCCCACCGAGGCCAGAAGGCATTCTTGATGCACTCTTGAAACTGCAACAGAAAATTCGTACTGAAAATTATGCCGATCGCAGAAAGAAACTTTACGCTCAGACATCTGTGCGCCCAGTTGATTACGACACGGGTCGCCCACTGGCAGATTTGATTGGTGTGGTGGCGGAAGATACCAAAGCGGCTTTGAGTTCTGGCCAGGAAGCTTTAGGTGATGCTGCCAAAGGCATTTCACCTGAAGCTGAAGAAGGCAAAGTGGTGGCTACTAAGCCAGTCGCTCCTAAAGTTGAAGTTCCGAAAGCTGAAGCAGCCCCGGCTCCGAAAGCTGAAGCTGCTAAACCGGAAGTAAAAAAGGTTGAGAACACTAAAGACGAAGCTGCCGAAAAAGCTGACGACAAATCTGTTTAAGCGCAACGATTCAAATAGGAACTTGAAGTAGATGACAGACGAAAAGCCTTCAGAGGCTGAAAAGCCAGAAGACAAAAAAGCTGAAGCAGCAAAACCCGAAGCAGCAAAACCCGAAGTTGCTAAAGCCGACGGTGCGAAACCTGCTGATGCCGCGAAGCCGGCTGACGCTGCTAAGCCAGCAGCTCCCGCTGCAGCTGCTGCGCCAAAGCCTGCCGCTAAAGCACCTGAACCAGTCATACCAGCCACTGCCGGTAAATTCGAACAGTTCTTGAAAGAGCATGGCATTCCAGCCCAGCGCCTGCCGCTGTCACTGGAAGTTGAAACTATTGTTTTAAGTGGCGACGTTCTGCAAGCTGCCCTTCGTCTTTTGCGCAACAGTTCTGAAGTCAAACTTGATTTGCTGCTCACCATATCTGGTGTCGACAGCAATGACACTTATGACTCTGTTTATCACCTCTGGTCGTACTCCAATCTCGACGAACTGGTAATCAAAGTACTGATCAAAAAGAGTGACGTGGCCGAGGGTGATCTTCCAGCAGTGCCCAGCATCGCTAACTTCTGGTCAGCTGCTAACTGGCATGAGCGCGAGACTTATGACTTGATGGGCATTCGCTATGCCAACCATCCCTATCTAAGACGAATTCTTAATCCGTGGGATTGGGAAGGCTATCCCTTGCGCCGTGATTACAAACAGCTGGTGGATTGCTTGAACGATAAAAACCCGCACAGTATGCGCTAATTTGAAGGACTGAAAATGGCTACTGAAATTCAAGAGATAGACCTCAAGACTGATGAGATGATCATCAACATGGGTCCACAGCACCCTGCCACTCACGGTGTTTTAAGATTGCTGCTCACCCTTGATGGTGAAACTGTCAAACATGTGGAACCTGTTTTAGGTCACTTGCACCGTGCTCAAGAATGGCAAGGACAAAATCGCACCTGGTTTCAGTATCAAGCTTTGATCGACCGCGTCGATTATCTTTCCGGCATGTTCACTTCGTGGGCAATGGCTCGTTCTTGTGAACAAATTGACGGCACCGTGGTGCCACCAAGGGCAGAGTACCTGCGAGTGATGGTTTCAGAAATGAATCGCATCACCTCACACTTGCTCTGGTTGGGCACTTATCTAATCGACCTTGGCGCCATGTTTGGTTTCCCTTTCTATCCCTTCCGCGAACGGGAAAAGCTTTTCGATCTTTTCGAAGAAATCGCCGGCCAGCGCATGATGTTCAACTACATCAGAATTGGCGGCGTACTGCGCGATCCCAAACCAGAGTGGTTCGACAAATTGAAACGCTTCCTGGATGAATTTCCGGATCGCATCGATGAATACGAAACCATTGTCACGCAAAATCCGATCTTCTTGAAACGTACTAAAGGAGTGGGCATCCTCACTCAAGCCGTAGCCAAAGATTATGGCGTCACCGGCCCTTGCATCCGCTCATCTGGTATTCCTCTAGATTTGCGCCGCACTAAACCTTATTCTGTTTATCCAGAATTGAAATTCGACGTCATCACTTTTGATAAAGAAGGTGATACATGGGATCGCTATATGGCCAGAATTCTAGAAATGCGCCAGTCAATCGAAATCATTCGCCAGTGCATTGATAAGCTGCCCAGCGGCGACATCATGGGCAAAAAGCAAATGGCGGGTATGCGCATCAAAGCTGGAGAAGGCTTTGCTGCTGTGGAATCACCTCGCGGCATTCTCGGTTGTTATGTAATTTCCGGTGGCGGCGAAAAAGCGTTGCGCTTCCGCTGGCGCAATCCTTCATTCTGCAATCTCTCTGTGTTGCATGAATTGCTTAAAGGATGCCCGCTTTCAGACATCATGGCCATCTTTGGTTCTATCGACGTAATTCTTCCAGATGTAGATCGCTAGCTCGCTTCCCATTGTTTTTTCGGCAGTCACAATAAGGTAAAAATCGAACCCCATGTTTTCAAACGGCGATGAAATTTTCAAAATATCAAGGCTGACAATAGTGTGGCTGGCCGGCATTTTCACCATCGTCTGGATGGTTTGCTGGGCTCTGGGAATTGCCTTACCGATGCTGCTCACTCAACAATTGGGCGATAAGGCAGCATTGACCAACGAAATCTTACGAGCGGCAACACCGGTTATTGCCATTCTGGTATTCATCCCTATTAATGCCATGTTTATGGTGCTAATTGAACGCCGAGCACTGGCACTGTGGACAGTGAGAAAAGGACCAAACCGCGTTGGTCCGGATGGTAATTTCCAGACTGCTGCCGACGCCGTTAAGTTGCTATTAAAAGAAGACATTACACCTACCGGCGCCGATGCCGTGATGCATACTTTTGCTCCTATCCTATTTTTCGCCCCATCTGTTTTTGGTGCAGTGCCGCTCTTAGCCGCTGTTACTAATAATCATCCACTTTTCCGTGTCCTCAATTTGCCTACCGGAATTTTCTTTGTCCTGGCCGCTGGGGCATTGCCCGTGGTGGCGCTGGTGATGGCTGGTTGGGCCAGCAACAATAAATACTCTTTAGTAGGTGGCCTGCGAAGCGCGGCACAAGCAATTTCATATGAAATACCGCTGGTGCTCTCACTCATTACGGTCTGTTTGATGGCCGGAACTCTTGACCTGGTGAAAATAACCGAGCAGCAAGCCGGCGGCATTCTTAACTGGAATCTGCTTGGCGGCGGCGCTCTTACCGGGCTTAACAATGCCCTGGCCGGTGGCGGCGCTAAAGCGCTGGCAACCAGCTACTTTATGGGCCCTATTTCTTACGTTTGCGCCGGCCTGCTGGTGATTTCGCTGATTATTTCCTTCTGGCTCTATTTGACTGGCGCTTGCGCTGAAATCAACCGTATTCCTTTTGACTTGCCTGAAGCAGAGTCGGAGCTGGTGAGCGGCTATAACACTGAATACAGTGGCATGAAGTTCGCTATTTTCTTCCTGGCAGAATTCACCAACCTCTTTATCGTCTCCAGCATCACTACCGTAATGTTCCTGGGCGGCGGTGACAATCCTATTCCTCCATATATCTTGAATAACATTCCCGGCATTCCTCAAATGGTTGCTGCCATTCGTGATTCTTATTTCTGCAGCACGCTGCACATCATCAATCCTGAAACTTTCTTCGCCACACTGTGGGTAATTGCTAAAGTTTATGGTCTGGTGATTTTCGCGGTTCTGATCCGCGGCACTTTGCCCCGTTTCAGAATCGACCAGTTAATGGCTTTCGGATGGAAGCGGTTGATACCACTTTCATTAATCGTTTTCATCATCGTTGTTTTTGCAAGGGAGTTCGTAATCTGTCATGGCTAACCTTATCTCAAGAGCATTCGGTGGATTAAACGAAGTTAGACGTGGTCTTGCTACCGTTTTTAAACATACTTTCCGCGAGCCAATTACAAAGAATTATCCGGATGAAATGCCCGACTTAGCTCCTCACTTCAGAGGACGTCTGGCGCTCACCGTTAATCCTGAAACCGGCGATCACCTGTGTATCTCCTGCAAACAGTGCGAGCGCGTTTGTCCTGATAAATGTATCGAGATTACTTCGCACAAGAGCCCTGAAACCAACAAGCTCGAGTTGATCGATTTTAAAATCGATCATGGCTTGTGCATGTTCTGCGGTTTGTGCACCGAAGTTTGTCCAACTCTCTGCATCATCAATACCAATGATTTTGAGATGGCTGACTATTCACGCGAATCACTGATTTACGATTTGAAAAAGCTGACACTGAGTCAGGATGAATCGGCATTCTATTTTGACCGCAAAGAAATGCCTTTGCCTAAACCAAAGCCAGCTAAACCAGCTCCTGCCGCCGCCGGTGCTGCGCCTGCTGCTGTAGCTGCCAAACCTGCTGCCGTTCCCAGTGTCGCTGCTCCCGGTGCCGATGCTAAACCAGAAACAGAAGCTCCAGAAGCTAAAGCTCCAGCTGATTCCAAAACCGTTGAAGTGAAAAAGCCTGAAGTTAAAGCCGAAGTTAAAGAAGAGTCTAAGCCAGAAGCCAAGCCAGAGGCTAAAGCTGAAACCAAGACCGACGAGCCCAAAGCTGACGAACCTAAAGCAGACGAACCCAAGGCATAAATAGGAATTCAATCAAAATGGGACAAGATATGCTCTCAACTCTTTTATCGGCACCGAACGTCGAAACGTGGGCTTTCTATTTATTGACGACACTGTCAATCTGCCTGGCTATCGGTGTGCTTGTCGACCGAGTGGTAATTCGCAGCGGTTTCATTTTGATCGCTGTGTTCGGTACGATTTCTGGAATTTTCCTTCTGCTTTCAGCACAGTTTCTGGCCCTGGCGCAAATCATGATTTATGCAGTGGGCATTACGCTCATGGTTGTAATTGCGCTGATGTTAACTAACCCGCGTTTAGAGCGCGAGCAGCTAATTGTCTACAGTGATGAGAGCCTGCCGCCACTAGCTAAACTTTTTGCTTCATGCAAACGCAATCTAAATTTGTGGGTAGCGGTTTTAAGCTTCGTCACTCTGTATGCCGCTTTGATTGGCGAAAATCACTGGCCTCTTAGCGATCAACCCGTGAGCAAAGATGCCGTGCAAGTTCTGGGTGAAGCCCTGGTCACCAACTATTCCATTCCCTTTGAGTTTGCCTCTGTGCTTTTGTTGGCAGCGCTAATGGGAGCAATCATGCTGGCTAAAGGCGAACCAAAGAACAAAGTTGAAGATGGCGATTTGACCATTGTTGATGAAACTAAGAAGCAAGAGAACAATCTTGCATTGCAAAGGTAGGAGATCAAAGTGGAAAACGTAGTCGGTCCGGTGAAAGCACCACAATCTTCGATAACTCTTGCCATTGTCTATGCAGCAATCGCCGCGGCTGCGGTGGGCATTTATGCCGGAATGCTCTTTACTCCTGCTGGCGTTGAGAAAATCGTCACCCACCATTTAGATTTCTGGGCCTGCGTCGGCCTGGCTTTAGTTGGCTGGATTCTTCGCAGTGTAGGCGGTCACAAAGGTGTGATCGTGACTATGACTGTGCTTGCTTCGTTTGTAATTTTGACTTTGAACCAACCGATGTTGCTTCGCTATCTAACTTTTGCCGCTCTGCTCTTTTCGATGGGGTTGTATGGGATGGTGCAGTCGCGCAACGCCGTTCGAGTTCTGCTTTCCATTGAACTGATGCTCAATGCCGTCAATATCAACTTAATTGCCTTTTCTCGTTATGTTGACCCGGCGGATTTAAAAGGCCAGCTATTCGTCATTTTTGTCCTGACCGTAGCTGCTGCCGAAGCCGCAGTTGGCCTGGCTGTAGTGCTGGCCATTTATCGCAGTACCCAATCTGTGGATATGGACAAATTCACTCTGCTCAAATGGTAAGTTTTAGTTTGGTTGGCCTGTGCGCTTTTTAAAATGAAACGATAACGTTTCATTTTTTACCCAAGTCAGACAGCTATCCTAGCGACTCATAGCCATGCGCAAAAAATTCAAAGCCCAATTTTGCAATTGATTCCAGTGCAAGACATGACGCATTGAAACCATTCGCCGCTTTTTCTCTTCAATATCCATATTGAGAGCAGCCTTAAAAGCGTTGCTAATTTCTTGCGGCGATTTAGGATCAACAAGCAAGGCGCCTTGCGAAAGCTCACGCGCGCACCCGGCTTTTCTCGACAAAATTAAAGCGCCCTGCTCGTCACTGCGGCAGGCCACAAATTCTTTGGCGATGATATTAATGCCTTCGCTTATGGAATTAATCGAGAGTGCTGTGGCCGCTTGGTACCAGGCGGCCAGCTGTACGTGGTCGAAT
The DNA here is from genome assembly GCA_021772135.1 of Candidatus Obscuribacter sp. Classification (GTDB taxonomy): domain Bacteria; phylum Cyanobacteriota; class Vampirovibrionia; order Obscuribacterales; family Obscuribacteraceae. The sequence goes on along the minus strand of JADYXQ010000053.1, from coordinate 14,078 downwards.
TTGCTTTGCAGATGTTTGATTGGCTGCCAGTCGTCGCGGCCATATTCGGCATTAATAGCGGCAATTTTCTCTTCTACCTGCCGCACATATTGCAGTTGCGAGAGATCGGTTCGTTTAGCTGCTTGCGAGATTTGCACATAGTGAAAACGCTTCAAGTAAGAAGGGTTGGTTTTCAGCATCAGTTCCAGACCGTTTAGTCTTTCGATCACGCCTTTGGTGTACTCGAGGCGCTCCACTGCGAGAATAAATTGACTGGCCAACGAATATTTCGCTGTGATGGCTTCAGCAGACGGTTGTGACATGGCAGCTAACTTTTGCCAGTAGCCAATGTCTACACCAAGCGGCAGAACTACAACGGTAATCAACCGTCCTTGAAAGCGAATCAACTTGTTTTCCAGGTCTATTTCAGCCTGGTTAAAGAGAGTAGCAACAGTTTGCAAAAAATTGACGGCATAGTCATCGGTGTGGAAGCCAATTAGCTTGTTGTGCAACAGGGCTTCGGTGAGCTCGTGGCCAATTGGAGATGCCGTCATAATTTTGGCGTTTGGCCAGGGTGCATGCCAGAACTGCGAGAGCACGATGCCGGCCTGGGATGCGAGAATCGGAGAAGCTAAGGCTAATTGATAGTCATGCAGCCAACAAATAGTGGGAAAGCTTTCGGAGGCTGTGGTGATGCATTGAGAGGCCACTGATTGGCAGAGCGCTCTGTACGACTTCCAGCCTTCGGCGTCGAACTGAGTTTTGTTGAGATAACCATGCAATAAGTCCCACAAATAGCCGTTGACAATGCTTTGATGAGCATCGAAAACTCTTTTAGTGGCCTGGGGAGCGTAATAGGAAAAACCGCCGCGGCCCCCTTCTACCAAATTTTTATTTGGGGCAAAATCAGTGGGCGGCAGTTCAGAAAGGGCGAACCAGTTCACTCTTGTGCCTAGCTTTTTCACCAAGGGCTCTAGAGATTCAGGTACGCCGCCGGAAGCACCCGGCCCAGCGTACGAAATGACATTGACCGTGGGCAAGAAAAGCTCAAGACGCTCAATTTCTTCGTCGGTTATGGGCGGCAGTAAAGTCGGTAAAGCAATAGATTTCATGGCTTTCTAAGTCTATTGAGGGGAATGACGCCCTGCAACCGCGAAGAAGTTGCTGGAAAAAAATAGATTCCAGATGGCAAAACTAAGCGTTAAACCGCATTAGTAATGTAATGGATATACAGAAGGATATCAAGCTGCAAGCAGCCGATTTAATTGGAGTTATTGTTAATGTCCAAAATTAAGGCATTTAATCGGTTAGTCAAATAAACCAGGCAAGTTGACGATTTCAACACGTCCCGCTTTGATGTCTACGGTGGGCACTAAGGCTTTGACAAAAGGCACCAGATGCGATTGCTCGCCCTGGGTTATTTCCAGCAGCTGCGAAGTCTCGCCGAAGACCGCAGATACAGTGCCCAACTCGACTCCGTCCACAGTGAATGCTTTTAGTCCGACCAGGTCGTCAAGCCACCATTCGTCTTCGGCAAGATCATTTAACTGCGATCTTTCTGTGAAAATTGTGGCACCGATAATGGTTTCGCCGGCGGTGCGATCGGGATACTCTTTTAATGAAAGTAGTATCAGTTTTTGCTCTGCTTTAAATGAAGTGACATGCGCTTTTGTTTTGATACCATCAGCGGTGACAACGAGAACACTGCGAATGTTATCGACAAGCTCAATATGGCTTCTCAGCTTGAGCTTGAGATCGCCTCGTAAACCTTTGACACCCGTTACTACACCGACACCGAAACAAAAAGTGCCTTCACCGCTGGGGGCTACTTGCTTTTTAATGCCTGGTAGATTGGTCGGCTTTCCTCTTTCCATCTTTTAAATAGCCCGTTGTCGAATCCAAATTGGTCAAGTACACGACCAACTACAAAGTCTATCTGATCGTCAACGGTTTGTGGGTGATGATAAAACCCCGGCGAAGCACAGGCGACGACACCGCCTGCTTCAGAAACAGTGACCATGTTACGCAATTGAATCAAGCCGAAGGGCATTTCGCGAACCAATATGAGCAGCGTTCTTCGTTCTTTCAGGGTAACGGCTGCTGCTCTGTGAATTAGGTTTTCGGTTAATCCTGAGGCGATTGCTCCCAAAGTGCCAAGGCTGCAAGGAACCACCGCCATGCCACGGGTTCGGTAAGAACCGCTGGCTACTGACGCCCCATAATCGGTCAGGCTATGGGTTCGCAGTGGCACCGTATCTGGTAGCTTGAGATATTTAAGCAATTCGCCTTTGAAATCTTCGCCGAAGACAAGGTCGTGTTCTTCTTTGACAACACGTAGGGCTGCTTTCGACATCAACAAATCAACAGGTTGCGACGATTCAAGTAAATATTGCAGCAGGCGCATGCCGTAGATGGCGCCACTGGCACCGGTGATGGCAACTACGAAGGGCAAGTCATCTGCTTTTTTGTCTTGATCTTGGCCCATTGTGTCCTTTCAGTTCTAAAATCTAGAAATCGCTCCCCGGTGCGCCACTGCTCTTTCCGGTCGGTGTCTTCGTGCTGGGAGCTTCTCCCGCTGTTTCTTCGCCCTCTGCAGCGCGGGCCGGCCGTTCTTTAGCAAAACGTTTGCCGCTGCGCTTAGATACCGGTGCGACTTCCTCCATTTGCGGCGTATCAGGGGAAGATTGGCCACTGGATGCGGCAAATGTGATTTTCAGTGGAGCATCGAGTTTGACCGTAATGGGCGAGCCACTGTAGATATATAGATCACGGTTTCTCTTTACCAGCGAGCGAATTACTTTGCCGCTTTTATCGTTATAGCCGCTGTCACCTAAAATGGGATCTTTAAGAATGGCATCTTTACCTAAGACAGCTAATTTGCCCGTGCGGTCCCTCTTGTTGGAAAGAGCCGGATTAACAGCGTCAAAACCTGCTTGCGAACCAATATAGGCCACGCTGGAGCCTCGAGAGCTAAGCCCTGCTGCCCCGCCACCCTTCATGCCGGCCTGTACTTCACCGCTCATTGAAGCAACTAATGGCAGGGTAACGCCACTTGGCATTTTCATACTCATCAGTTGAACTCGTAGCTTGCCGAGCGGCTTGTAACGTTTAGTCGAATCGCGCTGTTGACTTGACGATGAAACAGCTTCGACAACCTCGCCGATTATCTCTGTGCCGCTCGGTATCAAGACATCAGTACCATTAGCCAGCACCGGTGCGCTGATTTCCACGCTAAAGCGGTCACCCGGTCTTGATGCTGACGATCCGATCGTGCTCTGAATGCGGCCTTCAAAATTAGTGCCGATGGGTAACATCACCGCTTTGCCCTGATAACTGCTGGGCGCTCGAAAATTGTTTTCCTTTTCCGCGGCGTCTTCTTTGGGTTTGAGTTCGCCGCGATAGCCTTGAGCAGCAGGTACAAATGTCATGGCTGCAAGTGAGGCGGCCGTTAACAACAGGCCGCAAGATTTGTTCAACTTAAGAAGCATTTTTACCGTCCTGACCACTGCCTTCAACATCTACATCAACAATATCTGCACCAGAGTCTAAATCAGAGTCTAAATCAGATTCAGATTTAAAGCTTGTTGCCGGTTTTTTCTTACCCTTTAGGCGCACCATTACCAGTGTCATCACCAGGGCAATTGCCAGAGCGACGCCTATTAAGGTAAACATGCGCCCCAGGCTGAACACGTAGCTAAATAGTTCGTTAAACATCACTGAGGCGGCCGCCAAAACAATGATGGCTCCGCCGATAAATTTGAGTTGTTCCTTGTTGATTTGCATCGCTGTTCCTAAGGCACTAGCGTCACCGCTGGCGGTGATGTTAGCTTAATCTTCGTCGTCAAACTCACGAGGGTGAATATATTTAGATAGACGTTGAATCACTGTCGGTGCAATTACTTTAGTGGCGAGCCACCAGGCGAAACCGCCAAAGAGGGGCAGGGAAAGCACTCGCAAGGCCATAGGCAAGACGGAATAAAAACAGCAAAGAATGACGGCGGCGATGCCTATCGTAAAGGCCATACAAAATTTTTGAATGGTTTGCAGTTGTTCAGCGCGACCCATACGGTTAAACGACTTTCGCAAAAAGTCGAAGTAGTTGGTTAAGACTTTTTTGAGACCGCTTTCGCCTTTCTTCCAGGCCTTCGAATCGCGAATGTCGTGCGGCTTGCCCGCCGATTTACCATCGTGCGAAATATCGGCGCCATCCTCTTCTGGTGTAGCGTCGAAGACTTCCTGCCCTTTGCGCAAGCCGGTTCGGCCCTTATTGGCCTTTGGGAATTTTGAATCTTTTTTACCGACAGCCATCAGACCTCCAGTCTATTGTTATTCTGCTTCGCTCGATTTTTCAGCTCCGGCGCTGTCTTTCACAGCTTCTTCTACCGGTGCATCTTCAACTGGTGCCTTTTTGACAGGTGCTTCCTTTACTGCTTCCGGTTCGGGCTCTGGGTCTCGGCTGGCAGTCTCTTTTGGAGAGTTGCTTTTGCTTGGACTTTCTTTAAAGGGAATTGGTGCGTTTGCTTTACCTGGTGCTCGTTTTTTCAACTTGACGAGACTGGTTTCAACTTCTTTGCGCAATGGGTTGGTGTCTTCTGAAGCTTCAAGGAAGCACAAAGCATAGTTGATTGCCTGACCAGGATCTTGTTTTTCTGATTTAGTGAATAAATTGAAGAGGCCGTAGTATGCACCTGGATACTGCGGGTCGGCTGATAGAGCCTGGTGATAATGGTCTTCTGCAACTTCAGGAATTTTCCATGTCGCGTCGCCCAGCTTCACCTGGCGAGCAGCTTCGTTGCGTTGATTGTTGATGCGGCTCAAGCCCTGTTCGGCCCGAGTCGAGACTTCAGCTAAATCTTTGGCGTAGAGAAATGCTTTTTCAGCAGCGCGATAATCGCCTTCCTGATAGCACTGATCGCCCAGCGACATTATTTCATATGGCTCTTCGCGGTGCTTCTCGATTGTACTGTTGAACAAGCGATTGGCTTCTCTAAAGCGGTTTTGCGTCAGGGCCTTTTCTGCTTCTGACAGTTGAATTTTCTCTTGCAAATCAGAAGCTTCGTTCTTAATCATGCGGCCTTGAACTGAATGTTCCGTGACTACATTTTGCAATTTATCCATCAGCTGGGTAAAGCCAGCTGGGTAAGTGCCTTCTTTGCGAAACTTGCGGAAACCCACGCGAGCCAGGCCGAGCAAGGCTTTGGGATCGTCTGGTTTGCTCTCCAAAATTGTTTTGAACTCGCCTTCAGCTACATCTAGCTTGTCTTGTCGCAGGGCAAGTTCTGCCAGTTCGCCGCGCATTTCAAAATCGTTAGGCAAAATATCAAGGGCGTTGTGATATTCAGAAATTGCCATTTCACCGTCACCGCGAGTGGCATAATATTCAGCCCTGCGCTTGTATGGGTCAGGGTTTCGTGGATCTTCAGAGATAGATTTTTGCCAGCTGGCCAGTGCGGAAGGTCCATCACCTTGTTTGCGATAAATGTCGCCTTCGACCGAGTGCCACTCAGATTGTCTGGCACCATCAGCGATATTACGCAATTGTAGAAAGGCTTCTTCGTTTTTGCCTTGATTTGAGAGCACCACTGCTTTTTGCAGGTGAGCCGGGCCATAGTCATTTTTTAATTGCAGCGCTTTGTTGACGAGCTCTTCTGCTTCTTTGTCGTGAGCGTTAACGTGCAACAAAGCCTGAGCGAATAAAGTCAAATTGACGCAATTCTCAGCCAGCGAAGTAGCTTTGCGCAGGGGCTCCACCGCCCCGTCCATGTCATCTTGAGCCATTTTGACCATGCCCAGGGTTTGCTGAGCAATGACGATATTGGAATTTTCTCTGATTGCTTTTTTGCAGAGATTTTCTGCTGCTTCCAGATATCTATCGCGCAAAGCCGGTGAAGCGACAGTCTTAGAGTGAACATAAGCAACGTAGCCGGCAGCGGCCATTACATTGGGGTTATCGGAAAACTTTTCTTTGGCTTTTTTTAAAAGTTTTTCCGCTTCAATTAATTTAGCCGGTGACGGTTGTTTGGCTAAAGCTACAGCCAGACCCGCATTTGCGTCGCCAGTCTGATCTTCTTCAAGTAATTCACGATAAGCTTCTTCGGCTTGCTTGAGTTTATTTTGCAAAAGCAAACCGTCGGCGTCGGCAAGTGTGGTGGCAAAAGCAGGGGCGCCATTAAACTGCACCGACAGAGTCAGGCAGCCGATTAAAGCACAATTGAAGAAAGAGCTATTTTGCTTTCTCCGCGTCATCTGCTTTTTTGATCTCCTTTGCCGCTTCGCCTTCATCGCCCATCAGTTTCAATATGTCAGCCATTTTGCGGTGCAGGCTAGACATGTGTGGTGCCAGAATAACTGCTTCTTTGTAAATCGCCAGGGCGCCAGCGTTGTTTTTCTCGCCGAGCAATTTTTCGGCGTCCTTTAGTAATGGTTGTACCCTGGAAGTGTTAATTTGCCTCAGGGCATCTGCTGCGCCGGGCTCTTTCAAGCCGGCTGCCTGACGATATGCTGTGGCAGCGTCATCGAGTTTGCCCTGCTTTTCTAAGGCTGTGCCTAACAGAAGCCAGACTTTGCCATCGCTGGGCGAGGTCCCAGCTAGAGTGTCTGCTTCTTTGACCGCCTCGTCAAGCTTATTTTCTTTGATCAGGTTTTCAATTTTAGTGTATGCCGCGCTATTGTTGGCTGGCGCTGGCTTTGCAGACGCAGCGGCTGAGCTGGCGGTAGTATTGGTTGGGGCACCAAGAGCGCCGGCAGTGGCACTGGCAGCGGCTCCAGTTCCAGCTGGCCCTGTGGCCGCCACTGTTTTACCGGTCAGATTATTGTAGAAAGGCACTAAATTTGGATTGACAAATTTGTTGATGGAAATGGCTTTATCTGCCGCTTCTATGGCCCCGGCTTTCTCTCCTTGACGGTCGCGACCGCGCGCTAATATGTACCAGAGTTGTGCATCGTTCGGATTTAGCCTGATCAAATCGTCCACTTTCTGCACTGTTTCAGCCAGTCGCATCGGTGTGGAAAGCGGAGTTTCCACCACTGCCTGGTGATAGGCAATACGCGCTTTGGCCAGATCGGGGTTGGTGGGCTCGGCTCGCCAGGCCTTTTCGTAGCAAACTTTGGCACGATCAAAATCGGCCTGCAGCAAGTAAGCACCACCTAAAAGCATTTCATTTCTAAACGACGGTGTTACGGCGCACGCTTCCAGCGCGACGTTGGTTAGTCCACGCACGGCGTCCATGTTGCTCGGGTTTATGGTGACGGCACGACGATATTCGGTGGCTGAATTATTGAGCCTGCGAGTGAAAACCGTTTTGTCTTGATATGTTTTTGCTTTATAAGCAAAGTCTTTGAGAGTATCTCCTAATAAAGTGTGACACTCACTCAAAGTATTAGCGTCGTCTTTAGGCCAGTCTTTGCGCAAAGAGACCAAAAGCTCTTCGTAGCCTTCCAGAATTTTGCCGCACTTAAGCATGCAAGCACCAAGGCGATAATGATTGATACCTGAGTCAACTAATTTGGCCGCCTTGCGATATTCCACCACAGCATCTTCAAAGTGTCCGGGCGCCCCTTCGAAGTTTCTGGCCAGCTCCGTACGGTAGGTAGCGTCAGAGGGATTGCGACCAAGATTGTTCAAACACCAATCGAGATTGCTGTCGGCAGGGCCATTTGCGGGATCAGCAAAGAGAGCTTTGCGGTAGTGAGTAATTGCTGCTTGCGGATTTTTTGCTCCACGCAAGACGTCGGCGTATCTAAGTTCGGCGCTGGAGAGGTTTTTGCGGAAAGTGATATTTTCGGGATCGCCTTCAGCCGCCAGCTGGTGTTCTTGAATGGCCTGCTGCCAGAGACCCTTGGTACCGTATTCAACAGCACGGTTATTGTGCTCGAGCGGGTTAGTCGGGTTCGGAGTAGTAAGGTAAACGCTGCGGCTACCTCCACCACCTCCGCCTCGTCTGGCTGCTTTGGCCTGGCACGGTCCGATAAAAAATGGAGCGGCGATAAGATTGGCGGAGAGCGCCAGGCAGGCCAGTTTCAGCAGCCTATCTTTTTTAAGGCAATTGGCCTTTGCCGGAATTTTCGCTGATGAATAAATGGTGCTGATAAAACTTTTTCTCTTTTGGTAAGTAGCGTTCATGGTTTCCCGAGCTGCTTTTGGCGATATTTTGTTTTGAAATGCGCCGACCATTAGTCAGTCATCTCACGAGTGGCGGTTCCTGAAAATGGTAATACCCATTCTATCGACCTGACAAAATTCCGCCTGCTTTTTTACCTGGGATTTTCCCTGGGCTTTTACTACGGCAAAAATTAATATGGGAATCTCACCATTCCCAAGAAAATGTTGGGCAGCTAACATTCTTTGGGGTGTTAGCACACATTTTTGTTGACAAGGGGCTTCAAAACGATTAAGTTTTGGTCACCCCAGTAGTGGTTCACGGATTCGCTCGCGCATCTAAGGAGAGCAAAAAGCGCGAAGACCGCATACAATCCTGTTGTCAAGCCCTTAGATTTTCGATTTTGGCGTTTCTTTTACTAGTAGATATGGGCATGAAGAAGACATACACCCATTTTGTCCCCTGGAGGGATAAAGATTGAATCACCCCAATTCATCTAGGTTAGCAGCTGTGCAAGCCGTTTTTAGCAGACTCAATCCGAGTCTGCCTTGTGCTTTGGCCGGTTCGCTGGCCCTTATTACCTTTATAGGTTGTTTGCCCGCCTTTGCTCAATTGCCTCCGGTGAATATGGGCCGCTGGGTTAAACAGCCTGGTGATAATCAATATTCGAGCGACACTCAGCAGTCACGTCACGGTGGAGGTGCACCGGCTTATCAAGTAGTGCCCCAGCGCACGGCAGTCATTCCTCAACAATCGGCACCGATGTGGCGACCAACTCCCAGACCATTTCGTTCCGATATTTCTGTAGAACCTATTGTTTGTGATGAACCAATTGCTCCAGTAGGCTTTGCTCCTTTACCTGAATCATTAGATTTGCCCGGGCTGCGTGGCGGCTCCAGCGGTTTTGCCGGCGGTAGTCGCGGAGGCGGCGGCGGTGGCAGTGGCGGTATGGGCGGAGCTAACTTTTATTCCAGCTATCAAGGCTCTGCTCCCGGTATGGGCGGTGGTGCTCCTGCGAAGGTCGAGTCTCACCAGGGCTACAACACTCACGAGCCCGGCGCTTTTGTGAAAAAGAAAACTCCCTACGGCAATGCTAATAACAGCAACACCACTGGTGGTGGCGGCGATGTTTACTCGAGCGGTGATGGTTCCGGAGCACCAATGTCCGAAGACCAGAGAAGATTACGCGGCCTTGGCCGGGAACCCGGTTTAAACAAAGGGGCATCTGCCGCACCGGAGGCTCCTCAAGCAGTACAAGTGAATCAAGCCACTACCCAAGATCTTTCTTTACCTGACGACGATAATCCAAACAATAATAAGCGCAGGTCGGGTAGCCAATCAGGCAAGTATGTGAAGAATCGATTGAAGCAGGCAACGAGGCAAATGCTCAGACCACTAAATTCAATGCCTCTACCGAGAATGCCCCTGGGGCGTTGAGCAAAAAAAATGGCGAAGCGCAATTAGCGCACTGGCGATGGAAGTAATGAGGATTTTAGGATGTTCAAGATGAGTAATGGAAATCACAAACTGTATCTGACTACACTGGCTGCAGTGGCCGCTTTTGTTTGTTCGGCTTCGAGTAGTGCCAGTGCGCAGGGTTCATCAGTAACCATGAAGAAAGGTCAGCTGCAGCAAGCGGGTTGGTTTAAATCAGCGCCGCAAATTCAAATTGTTGATGACGGTCCGGTAGTACATGACTTGCGCACCGCTCCGGCTCAAGATCAAAGCTACCAGCTCCCAATCGGGCCAGCCGGCAGCAATGGTCGCATTCCAGAAGGCGGCATTCCTTTAGGCAATGGCGGCGGGCCAATGCAAATGCGCGCCGCTCCAAATAATTTGCCTCAAGCCGGTTTCGGCAGCAACGTTCCTGCTCGGGGCATGGGCCCCGCCCGTGCGCTGCCCGGCACTGAAATGGGTCAACTGGGCAAACAGTATGCCGCTGACCAGCGTCGCAATGCTCAATCAAGCGTTTCGGCCAGACCGATTGGTCGCCGTACCGGTCAATCAGCCGTGGCCGCTCCTAACCGCATTGCCTCTCCAGCAGCCGCCTATGGTGGTGGCTACCAGAGCAGCGGCGGCGGATATGTAGCTCCTAGTTCCAGTTCCAGTACATCACTACGAGGTGTGTTGCTCGGCAAAGGCAAATAAAGAGAACTGTCCAATTGCGATCGGGTATTCAGTCCATGCGTTTTTCGTTACCAATTCTAGCGCTGCTCTCCATCCTGCTGACAGGATGTAGCCCGCTGGGTGGCAGCCTTGGGCGCATGGATTCTAAGTCGCATACACCAGTCAATAGTGTGCTTGGTCAGCTGCGTCCGAAAGTAGACCCACGTTATATTGAAAAAGCCAGACAAGAAGAATATGCCAGAGCGCAAGAGCAAATGGCTCAGGCACAGGCCCAGGGCGGCATGAATAATGGTAATGGCGGCATGTCTACCGATGGCATGGGCCGCGTTCTGCCTCGGGTGATTACCGATCCTCTATCTGGTCAAATGTCCAGTGCCGGTTCGCTTTCGCCAAGCAGCAGCGAGTCTGTCAATGCCGATTTGAACGCCGGCACCACTGCCGCCGCCCAAACTGCTCAATTAAATTCTGGCAACGGCACCGAAGGCACCATTACACCGGTCACCGACCAATCAGGACAAATTCTCGTGGCTGACGCTCGTAAAGCAGCTACCTACGGTTCTTATGGTTCTACCGTGCCACCGCCTCCACCGGGCTCGCTTTCTGGTGGAAGTTTGTCTCCGCCACCACCAGCGGTGACTCTATCTACTCAAGCTAATGTCGGCAGTTACCAGGATCCCAACAACCCATACGCTAACCCTTACGCCAACGGCAATCCCTATGCTCAGCAAAATCCTTATGCCAACCCATACGCCAACCCTTACTTGAATCCTTATGCCATTCCTTACCAGGGCCAGGGTTATCCACCACAACCAATGATGCAGCCGCAACCAGAAAGACCATCTGGTCTTTTCGGTTCTGGACAAAGAGCACCAAAGCGCGACGACGAAGAAGTGGAGCGCAAAAAAGTTTCCACCTTTGTGCCGATTACACCTACAGGTATGGAGACCCGTTCACCTTATAAACAGCGCGACGATCTCAAAGTTCTCTGGAAAGGCGCGCTTTCCACTACCACTATTCAGCAAATCACCGGTAAAGATCCCCGCATTGCCGATAGCTTGAACCGCATGGATGTTGGTTTGCCCCTTGATAGTTCTAAAGGAAGCTTCAGCGTGGCCCAGAGACAAATTGACGCCATCTTCAAACCAGTAGCCATCGACAAGCGTGTGGCACCTGCTGTGAAACGCGCTCAAACTGACCTAGTGCAATCTTATTATCGTTATCTCTATACCTATAATAAGTTTGCTCTGGCGCAGCAAACTTATGCCGCTCGCAAACAAGAAGTAGAAGTGGCTACTTCCGATTCTGAAAAACAAAGAGCAGCAGCTGATGTAGCTCAATCACAAAATGATGCTGAGAGTTCTCGTGAAGACATGAAGACTGCTCAGATGGAACTGTCTGCGGTGGCCGGTGCCAATGCTGCTCGTTCTATTATCAGCAAAGTATCGGGTATTGCTCCATCGATGGAAGCTTTGACCCAGGCCGAGCCGCAAGCTCTACCTGCGGAAAGGGCTTCGATGTTCGGCGGTCTCGGAAACCTTGGCGGCATTGGTTCATTCTTTGGTATGGGTAACAAACCAAAAACCGGTGAGCAAGAAGCCCCTGTAGCAAGAGTGGCTATGGCTGCGCCGCAGAAGAAAGCAGAAAAGGTTCAAACGGTTAAGCCAGGCAAAGAGCCTAAGAAAGAAAAAGTCAAAGAAAAGAAAAAAGAAGTGGCCGACAAAGGCGATTTGCAACCTTCGAACGCTGCTGCCGCTGCCTCAGCTCCTGCCCGCGAAGTAGCCGCAGTGCCTGACAGGGCACCAGTTGAAACCAGTCCTGTCCAACTACAACTTAAAGGTGTCAATGTCACTGCCCGTAAATCAATTTTGACTGTAGCAATTAAAAACAGCGGTCAGAGTGATTTTTCTTTCAATCCCGAATCTTTCGCCGTTTCTGAAAATAATCACAAGCTTTCTGAGGCGGCAATGCGAGCTGATTTTGAGACCACACTGGTGCAACCCAGTCAGGAAGTAAACGGTACCATCACAATTTTCGGCAGACCCTGGAACGACCGCCTGACGGTATCACTATCGGACGGTACGCATAATTTGCAGATGCACCGATGACAGACAATTTCAAATTTACTAATTTTTCTTTCGGGTCGAAGCACACTAAGCAATTGGGTAGAGAAGGGATGAACAAGCTAGCGAATAAAGCAATGAGCAAGGCAACTGAAATTTTTGCCTTCATCGCTGGGAGCACCAAGCTCCGGCTATTTTCTATACTAATGCTCACTCTAGCAATGACATTCACCGCTCAGGCTTATGCGCAGGCCGGCGGCCCGGTGACCAAGGGCACTCCTGCCTCGAACGGCCCAGATCCAAACGATAACGCCGCAATTGATATCGTCAATACTTACGATAAACGTTTTCCTTTTATGAAGGCTCAGCGTACCTCTGATACTCACAACAAAACCGCTCCCGGCACTAAGAACGAAGAGTCTGAAGATGGAGGCACTCACACGGTTAATGCTTACACCGCTGTAATTAAGCGCTGCGATCTCTGCCAGTACGGTATTGCTTACATGCAAATACCTATGATTGCCCAAAATAAAGTGCCGCAATCAAGAGACGACGAAGTCTTTAAAAACACGTTGAAGACTAATGGTTTGCCTCTTTCAGATACCCAGTTCCAAGTCATTCAAAGAGAGAACCATCAGCGTTTTCTTGAGCAATTATATGACCCTGAAAAAATGATGTGGGCTGCTCAAGCAACTGCACAGATGCAGGGTGCAGCAGCAGCCAACAGTACAGCTGGTACAGCTGAACAATCTTTCGGCACTGCTCTTGATCGAATAGTGAACGCCGACGGTGGCAACTGTTTGATTAACGTTGCCAACGAAGCTTCCGGAGCCGGCTACCCTGGCCGCGTGGTTGAGAAAACCATCCCTGAAGCCGTAGGCATGGTGCAGACCATGTACAAAAGAGTTTTCATTCCCATGGCTATTCTTTTCCTGCTTCCTGGTGCTGTAGCCAGTCAGGTTAAAGGTCAAATCGGTCGTGGTTTCAACCTGGGTTACGCTGAAGGTGCTAATCCGTTTGAGGGCATTTTGCGCTCCATCGTGGCTATCTTCCTCATTCCCAGCTCGCAAGTAATTGTCAGCTGGTCAATTGATACCGGCAACTCAATGGCGCTCAGTGTGCGTGATTGGGTCGATACAGGCATGATTCAAGATTGGGCCAGACAACTTTCTTACAACACAAAAACTCAAAAAGACCAGAACATCGTTAATAAGGGCTCGCTTACTTCAGCCAGCACTGCACAAGCCGGTACTGCCGGATCCGGCAGCGGCAGCGGCGGCATCGGCTCGTTTATCTCCAGTTTGGGTAGTGCCATCGGTGGTACCATCGGCGGCTGGCTCTCATCGTTGGGCGCTTTCGTTACTGCTTCTGGTGGTGATGGCTTGGGCGCGCAACAACCAGAAGAGGCGGCGATTTCAGAGAGGGTCGGTAACCTTTCTCAAATTATGCAATTGAGTTTGAACACAATGATGAATATGGCCTCCATTTTCCTCGTCATTCTTGGTGCCTATCAGATCGTCATGATCTGCTACCTCTTCTTGCTCGGACCACTGGCAGCCGCTTTCTATGCATGGCCGCAAGTCGGTAAAGGCAAACTTTTCAGAGGCGTATTCGGCGCCTGGGTTGAAGGTGTAATTCAAGTATCGCTCTGGCGCTTCTACTGGATGGTAGTACTGGCGGTGATGACTCAGCGCCTCATCTACACCAATGGTGGTACCACAGATTTGCAGTGGGAAGTTTGTATGTTCACATGCTTCCTCGGCGTTCTGCTCTGGGCCCCGGCTAATCCGTTCAGCTTCTCACCCAATGGTGG
>JADYXQ010000327.1 GCA_021772135.1 Candidatus Obscuribacter sp. | reverse complement strand
CTGGTGCTGGTGCCGGTGCTTGCACAAGAGGAAATGGAGTTGGCATGCCTTGCTGAGTGACAGGCCTTTGATTGAAGGGATTTGGTTGCACTGCCTGTACAGGTTGCACTGGCTGTGGTGGCGCCTGCATTTGCTGAGTAGGTTGAGTTCGCTGCTGAACAGGTTGTTGCTGAACAAGTTGTTGTTGAGCGGGCTGTCCTTGCGGATTTAGTTGTGGCAAGCCTTGTTGAGTAAAGGATTTTGGCGCTAACTGCGAAGGGGTAGGCATTGCCGCAAAAACTTGAGAAGGTGGTATTGCTGCTGGTGCTGCTGCAGCAGGAGGAGCAGCAGCAGCCGGAGTCGGTGCGGGACCCGGTGCAGGAGCAGGTGCACCTACCACTGGAAATGCAGGAAGTGAGCTGATGCCGGCGAATGTAGACGAAGGACCTGGCGCTGCCACGGCAGGTCCAGCTGTCATTATCGATGGAGAGTTTCTCGGCCCCAGAGTCGGTGAAGGAATGGGAATTTGAGGCGCCGCCCATTGTGATTCCACAGCTGCAGGAACATCGGCGGGCGGTACCCATGAATTCTGGGTAGGAGCTGGAGCCTGAGTAGGAATAGGAACCGATGCCGGCATCGGAACGGGCGATGGAACCGAAACCGGAACCGGTGCCGGAGCTGGAGGAGGAGCTGGAAGGGAAAGCTGAACCGGTTGTGGCGTTGTAGGCGGCGCATATGAGGCAGGTGCTGGCGCTTGAATAGGCCCCGGAGTGGGCTGCGCCACAGGATTAGTAGGCCATGCCGGCGATGAGTTAGCTGGAGCGCTGTTATTGTTTGAAGGCTGCGGAGAGCCCCATGCCGACGCGCTGGGAGACGAGAAAGCATTGCCGCTGGCCGGATTAAGGCTGACAGAAGCGATCGGCTGTACCGGCGCAGTAGTGGCTGCATTTGGAATCCAAGTCGATCCAGTTTGTAGCGCAGTTGCCGCCGGCGCGGCAGGTGAACTGGCAACGGCGCTATCATCGTCCCAGCTTGAAGCAATTAGTGACGCCGTAGATTTCGACGGCTCAACAATGGGCAAGTTTTGTTCGGTTTTCTCAGGCCCAGGCGAATGCCAGCTCGATGCCTGAGGTGCCACCGCTGGAACTTGAACCGCAGGTGCCGGCACTCCCCACGGACTGGCTACAGTATCGACGGTTGGGCTCTGAATGTGATGATGAGGAATAGTAATATCGACATCAGGCGCAGCATGCCAGTTGGTAATCGCCGGCGGAAAAGATGCAGGAGCCGCCAAGGGAGTCGGCACTTGTGCTGTAGGAAAAGCTGAGAAAGGCAGAACACCAGCATTTACCA
Organism: Candidatus Obscuribacter sp.; assembly: GCA_021772135.1. Classification (GTDB taxonomy): domain Bacteria; phylum Cyanobacteriota; class Vampirovibrionia; order Obscuribacterales; family Obscuribacteraceae. The sequence goes on along the minus strand of JADYXQ010000327.1, from coordinate 3,733 downwards.
GCGGTGACACCACCTCACCAATTTCTTGTTGCGGCTGAAGCTGCTCGCCAAGTGGAATAGATAAGCGAATTTGTGGAATAGTTTCGGACTGCGCGTCGCGTATGGATGTAGATATCAGATGATTATCAGGCATTGAACCATCGGCAGCAGTTTTATCAAGCCAGTCCATCACTGCTTGAGGAGCAACACCCAGTTGCTCAAGCTTTTCCATGATCATATTGACGTATTCACTGTACTGCGCAGAAGACTTACCGAACATCTTCTCGTATTCTTGGCCGTGGGCGACAATTTCTTCCTGCAAAACTGCACGAACAGTTTGCACGACCTTATCGACTGTTTTAACCGAATCGTGCTGCAGTCTTTTTAACTGCCAGTCACTATCAGCGTTAGACCAACCACCACCTTGCACTGCCAACCCTCAAGAGAAACTTAAGCGCCATAAATTTCATACCCACCTGCACGGTTATAAAGCAAAGCTCTTTAATCTATTATCTACTTGTAAAGCAGCAGTAACAAAAGCTCTGTAGAAATATGATTCATAATGCCTCCCCAGTCGCTGTCGGAGATCTAAAATTGGCCATATCAACAGGGATGGAATTATGAAGGTTCGAAACTTGGCCGCTTGTTTGTGTATATGTCTGAGCCTGTGTTGGCCGGGAGCGGCCACCGCATCTGCTGAATTCGACAGACATTACGAAGTAGGCAAAGACTTTTTGCAGCGGGAGCAGTACAAGCTGGCCGTGGCCGAGTTTACCGAAGCTCTTAAGCAAACAAAATCGGCTACGGCTTTAGTAGACCGCGGCACCGCATATAGTGAACTAAAAAATTACCAGGCGGCTCTCAACGACCTGACAAAAGCGATTTCTATCGAACCGAAAAACGGCCTTGCCTACACTATCAGAGGGGTTGTTTACTTCCGCAGTAATCGCCCCCAACTGGCCATCAAAGACTTTGATACTGCTCTAACCATAAACCCCAATGACAAGTTCGCCGTAGTCAATCGGGCAGGGGCATATCTGATATCGGAAAATCCCGGGCAGCTGGCACGAAATACCCTTAACTGGCTTGATCGCACCGGGTGGAAATCTGATTTTGCCACCCATGCAACGGTCTTAACCTGCCTGGCATATCGAATGTCTCACGATGATAAACAAGTCGAAGCAATAAGCGCTCAGGGCTTGAAGAAGCTTGATCGGCTTTTGTGGCCATATCCGCTTTTAAAATTCTGGCAAAATAAAATAGACCATGAAAAATTGTTATCTGTGGCCGAGGACAGTACTTATGACCTCGCTCAATGCCAGGCGTTTCTAGGTCTTGATGCCTTCAGCAAGGGTGACTTGTCTACCGCTCGCACTAAGCTTTCTTTTGTCAGCAATCATGGGGTCGTTAACTCTGTAGAATATTGGCTGGCCAAGCACTATCTAGAAAAAATTGACCAGAAGCCACAGGCAGCGCCAATTTTACCTGTATCAAAAGGAAACCCGAAAAAAGAGCAGAAGCCCGTCATCAAACGAAAATAAATTGATTCATGGCCTTAAACACTCGCACTCTTACCGATTTGTTGCGCCTCGTGTTTCCTGCACTGGCAGCACTTATAGCCATCCTTTCAGCTTCTTATTTGACTTTCTTAGACCACCAACTGTTCAACTTTATTGGTTTTAAAGCACAAAACAATATCGACCCTGCATGCTGGCGCCTAATACCGATGGTGGTGCTGTCGGCAGTTCTGGCCAGCGAGGCGGCTCTGCGCGTCAACTCAAAATTTCTACCCATCGTTTTCATTCAAACGACAGCTGTAGCAGCGTTTCTTGCGTGGTTGACCTGGCAGTGGGGCGGTCGCTTCAGCCTACTCTGTGCTTGCATTGCCGCCACTTTAAGCTTTGCCCTTGGTCTTGCTGCTCGCTCTTTTAAAAGAGCAGAAGAAAAGCAAACCAGCCGCTATTTTGAATTGGCTCTGAAAAACGATGAATTGAATCAGACCCGCCTATCACTACTTAAACAAGACGAAGCCGACAGGCGGATACTTGCTTCTGACCTGCATGATCAGGTACTGAACGAAATAAAGGCGATTAAGTCTCAACTGCCTCGGCTAACTCTGGGCGACTGTACTGACAGTAAAGAACAATTGTTAGTCTTGGAAAAATCGCTTGATACCACTGTTTCTCATATTCGCGAAGTAATGGAGAGCTTATTTCCCTCCGTATTAGAGAATCTGGGTCTGTGCGCTGCTTTAGATCAGCTAACACGTGACACGGCTCACAATGCCGGTTTGCAGGGCCGTTTTATTAAAAGCGTTGACGGCAGTATGCTTGATTTGCTAAATAAGACTGAACAGCTTCTGTTGTTTCGACTAAGTCAAGAAGCTCTTAATAACATAGTAAAACACGCTCAAGCAAAGACCGTAAAAATTACGCTTGAGACAATCGATGACCACATCCGCCTGAGCATCATAGATAATGGCATCGGCTTTCAAGCCAAAGAACGCGGTGATTCGCGCGGGCTACGCTATATGCGCCTGCGCGCCGATTTAATCGGCGCGCATATCAGCTGGAAAGATCATGCACCGAAGGGAACCATTGTCACTATCGATTTGCCTGAAACCAAAAAGGACCAACATGCAATTTGATCCATCAAAAAATAAAGCACTGACAATTCTCATTGCCGAAGACTTACCAACACTGCGCCAGCACGGCAAAATACTTTTGACTGCGGTATTGGAGAAGCACGGGCTGCAAGTTGCCGCCGTCGAAGAGGCTTCTAATGGCGTGGAAGCAGTTAGTAAAGCGAAGTCGAGTCAGCCTGATTTTGTATTGATGGATGTAGCTATGCCTGAATTAAACGGCATCAAGGCAGCAGCCGAGATCTGGAAAGAACAACCAACTTTGAAAATTTTGTTCTGGTCGCAGTTTCATCACGAAGCATACATACGCGAGCTTGGCAAAATTGTACCTGATGAAGCAATTCACGGTTATATACTTAAAAGCGAAAACGATTCAGTTTTGGCCGAAGCCATTGAGCAAATTCTCATTAGCGACCTGCCTTACGTCACTTCGCTGGTTGAAGAAGTTCGCCATCGCTTGCGCGATAAAACCAGTGCCATAAGCGATCTTGAATACGAAACATTGATGGATATCGCCATTGGTTTAACCGATAAAGCGATTGCAAAGAAAGAGCACATTTCATATCGCGGCGCACAAAATCGCCTCTCTAACCTGCTCAACAAATTGTTGAAGGGCGAAGAGGGCTATTTAAAAGAAAGTGCTGGCCTGGAAATCTACAATCCACGTACCAGACTGATTTACGAGGCCTTTATGCGTGGCCTTTTAACTCGCGAAGATCTGGAACACCAGAATAAAGAACAGAAAAGCTGGTTATTCAGCGAATTTGGTTATGAATAACAAAGCATCAAGATCTAGACCGGCAGCAGATTTCGGTCCTGAGAAAACTGGCGCTGGTGCCAATATGGATAAATGGTCTGAATGTCGCTGGCGGCATCAAGCTTTGCCACCTGGGCCGCTGTTAAATTCCAGCCAACTGCACCAAGGTTTTGTTTGAGTTGTTCTTCGTTGCGCGCACCAATAACCACATTATCTACAGTAGGCCGCTGCAGTAGCCAGTTAAGGGCAATCTGGGCGACTGATTTTCCGGTTTCGGCCGCAACCACATCTAGTGCGTCCACTACCGTATACAGGTGTTCATCCTCGACAGGTGGACCCTGCTCAGCGGTTTTGTG
>JADYXQ010000326.1 GCA_021772135.1 Candidatus Obscuribacter sp. | reverse complement strand
AGCTGTCGTGGGCCTCGGCGATAGCACGCTTGACGCGCATGTAGACCTGGTCGCTGCTGCCTTCGCAGTAGTAGCTCACAGGCGAACTGTAGCCGGGCTTGGTGAAACGCTCCTGCTGACCGTCTTCGATCAGTTTGAAGAGCGCCCGCTCCATGTTTTCCACCGCTTCCATCTCCAGGCAGCCCTGGCAGGGAGCGCTGGCGTTTTCCACCAGAATTTTGCCGCCGGCAGTGACCTTGTGTCCCTGCATCCAGGCGAACGGCCAGCTTTTGCCTTCCCAGACGCGAGCCTGGCGCAAGAACTTGTCGGTGTCGCCTTCGACGCTGTAGTTCATGATGTGGTTGCAACGGGTCATCATGCTGCGGCGCTGGTTGTGGTCGAGGCCGTTAAAGCTTGGCTTGAAACCGCACATGGGGCAATCGCCGTCGGCGATTTTCATGCGGCGTTCGACTTCAGCGTCGCAGAAATACATGGGACGATTGGCGCGCACGAAAGCCACAGCTTCGTCGTAGAGGCGATGGTCGGCCACGGTGGTGCAGAGAGCCGAGAGGCGCACGTGATGGAGCATCACCATGGCGTCGTCGGCAGCACAGCTGTGGCGGTTGGCAGTGCGATACAGGTAGTAGCCGTCGTCTTGACAGAGATCGGTTACCAAGTCGAGATAGGCGGCGATGTGGGCGGGCGTGTTGGGGTTACCCATGGTGGCGCGCCAGTTGAACTCGATGTCACGATTTTGCATATTAGGCTCCTGTGTCAGGTTTGTGGAAGGAACACGGATACACGCGTACAGCGCAACAGCATCTAAAATTCCTCGGCAAGCAACAGAGATCGCATGATCTGAGTGGCTGGCTGATGCTGGTGCGCGGGATTAAAGAAGTAGTTTTAAAGGCCGAGATTTGTTTTAGGGGAGGAATATAACTATGGTTATTCTCAATTACAGTTGAGATCAAGAATATTTGGCGCTTTTATGGGAGCCTCACCACAAAGTCGGCAATTAAACACATAGCGCACATTAGCGCGGGCTAATAAATAGCGAAGCTGTTGCGAGTACCAACGTCAGAAGCAATTCAGGCAAACCGAAACAACGGGCCGGCAGCAGGCAGACATACAACACTATCGCGTCCGCAGGTAAGAACAGGCCATGGCAATGGTATCGCCCATTTGCCGTGCAGCTCTGATCCGGGTATGAGCATCTAGACTCAAGTGATACACCAGGCTCTTTTTCAAACCAGGAATATCCTCGCCAATTTTGATGCCATACTTTTCAAAGTTGCTTTCCACAGGCTCGTCCTCTGCCTCACTGGTATCTATGAGAGGTGCGCTATGAATCTCAAAAGCGTTTTCGCCGGCAACGAATATTCGATTGCCCGGTAAAAATTCCAAAAGTTCTATTTGCCTGACTGTGGTGGCCAAACTATATTGGCTGTTTTGAAAACCATTGAGACCGCAAACTAAAAGCCATTGAGCTGCCAGAGCTATTTGGGGAAAAGTAGGGTGTGCCGCGAAAGTAATAGGCGAATACTTGTTCAAATCTGCGGCCAGCTTTAGTGTGAAGGCAGCTATATTTTTGAGTGGATTGCGAAGATCCAGTGCCGGCGCCTGGCAGAATTGCCGACAATTTAAATTTGTTGCACAGAAGGCGGTTTGACAGGCGGCAAATTGTAGATCGGCTGTAAATCCGCTGCCACTGTTACTTAGTGCTAACAGCGAGTTACCGACGAAGGCGATGCCAGTCAGGGCACCAATGTTTAAGTTTCTGATTTCTACCACTGCTTGACCGCTGGCGCTGTTGGGATGATCGAGGTCAAAAAGGTAGATCTCTCCAGCGCCATTGCCGCAGGCTAAAAACCTGCCTGTGGTATCGCAGGCGATGGCAGTCGGATCGGGCACTTGTAACGGATTGAGAAAGGCTCCGACAGTAGGTAAGTAACGCCGCAACTGATTATCGTCAGCAATAATCAACTCGTTGACCGAAATTTCGCCCGTATATTGGCTAAATCCAAGCCATGGATTAGGGCGAAACAACAAGCCCGTGCAAGATCGTGCGGCAATTTTAGCAATTGTTTCTCCGGTTGTTGTCTCAATTAGCTTAACGGTGTCGCTGCCTTGCCTGGCGTGGGCCAAAAAAGAGCTTTTTGATGACGGCGAAAATTGGGCCAAATTGCTTGTGCCAATATCGAAGCGGCGTACCTGCCGACTTAAGGCAGAATACTTATCGGTGTTCATGGTGATACTCCAAATAAAAAGGCCCGCATCAACTGATGCAGGCTCAAGGGTGATGTCGCACTTAGAACTGGAATTCGGAAGTCGAAGCTGAAAATGCACGAAGCTAAAAAAGGCACGAGACGCAGATAGCGTGCCACCATCGCTTAGCGGATGCGAGTGAATGCGGATAAGTGGCAGTGCGGTCTTTTTAGCGGTCGATACCGAAGAATTTCCAATCGAGTGACTGACGTCTGAAAGTAGCTGTATCTGCTGTGTTCTCGCAAGCTTCAGCCGCGGAAATTACGCTTATCGAATGGAATTTGTTTTTCTTAAATGGTTTGCACCACTAGCGGTGCAAAGCGCTGTGCACAGGACCCGCTCAAATGACGATTTATATTTGCCATACACGTTTTCGCGTATGCGATTTCGCGAATTTACGCCAGGCGGCCACGCTTATAGAATCGAGAAGTAGAGCGAAGAGGCGATCAAATGGAAATGGTACTGCATCAGTCTTTAACTGCAATTTTTTGTATGGTTGCTTTTTCATGGATTTCAAGCTTTTCCATCTGTCTGATTTCACTATCGATGGTGAGCAAGAATGTAATCAGTCATTGGATGCCTGAAATAAATACCATTTCTTTTCTGGTCACATGTTCGATGCTCACCATTCATCAAGTCAGTGGCAGATGGTGGTTTTTCTAAATCACATTGAGCCGCACTTTTGAAGTTAAGGAGGGCACCATAAAGGCCCTCTTTTTTTCTTTTTCAGGCCTGCCGAGAGCGTTCTTAGCGCGGGTGCGCTAGAGGCGGCTGTTCGAGCTATTGCCGGGTCTTATTGTGTTTCTAAGAGGAATCTAGACGAACTATTGTAAAGAACCCTTTGAATCTGAATTAGTATTCCGCCTAAGGTACAAACTCCACCTCTTCTTCTCCACCCGAGTAAAAAACACCACCAGCTTCTGCTCTATATCGTTTTCTCAATCAAAGTCGTTTTTTCAGACTTTGGTTTTCTGCCGCCCAGACTTAGTCTTTGGTCGAAGCCGCAGAAGAAAACGTTGATTGAGCACACAAGCAAGGAGAGGTTGAACTTAACGTCTTGTTTGTTGCAGCCATGACATTGATTTGCATGTATTTGCAGAAATTTCATTGGATTGCAGCCGGCAAGGCAATCGGGGTGCGCTTCCAGCTTAGTTGCTCGAAGGCCGCCTCAGGCAGATTAACAAACTTAAGGCTTATATGAACTCCAATTCACAAGATCCCAAACCGACTGAACCAAGCAACGCTGACCAAAACTCTGAAGGACTGGCACAGAAGTTGCTCACCGGTTGCATGTTCGTCATTGCGTTCGTGGCAATGATTTTTGTCAAACCGGCACAGTTTCTCAAGAAGCAGGTTTACGAGAAAGACTCTGGCCGCACTGTCGCCTGGGGCGCTGGTATGCTCGCATCGATGGCCGCCGGCATCGCCATCGGTTATCCGCTTTTCCTGGCTCAGGCTGCCATCACCAGCTGGGTGCCTCTTGCACTTGGCGCAGTTTTGCTGACCTATTTCTATGCCTGGCCGTTGCTCTATCTTGCCCTGGTTCGCTGGGCATTTGAGAGCGCTCGCTTCCTCTGGCGTAATGTACCCGTGGGTTTTAGCGATTCCGCCGGCAATAACCCGGTGTGGCTGACCCGCTTGCTCGCCGTGCTGATGATCGTTGCCACCGTGATCGGGTGCGTCGTTCTCGCCTGGACTACCGGCAACGCGTTTTTCACATGGCTCGGTTGGACCAGCACCATCGGTAACTTGATCGCTTTTGCCGTTAGCTGTGTCGTTGGCGTTGGTGCTGGCTGGTTGGCCGGATTCATCATCATCTCCCTCACCATCGAAGGGGCCATGGTGGTGCTCGCTCTTGCCAGCGGTGCGTCCTCCGCTTACTTGCTCACTCCCACCATCAAGGTACTGCTCAATCAATACGAGCTGCCGTCGTGGCTGTACCTGGAACATGTGTCGCAAGCTCTGGTTGCATTCGTTGTGGCAGGTTATCTTTTCCCCCTGCTGCACGTAGTGATTAGCCGCTGCTTCAACTTCCTCGGCAAGTATCTGCGCAACTTCGGCCGCTACATTGGCGAGAAGCTCACGCAGTTCGTTGAAACTGTCTATGACGACAAAGACACTGCCTACGTTGGCTTCGTGCGCCAGGTGGCCAACATTGCCATCGCCTATGGTGTCGGCCAATTTGTCTTCGGTTGGGCGGCGAGCTTCGGCTTGCCGGTGTCTATCGCCCTCACGGCAGTAGCAGTACTGGTGTCTTACGTCGCCGTCGGTTCGTTGGTGGCGAGTGTCAGCAACGTAGTCCTGGGTATTGCCTCCGCTGCCGCGGCAGCTGCGTCAATCTGGTTCGTGCCGGCGCTGCAGCTCTTCAGCGGTGCCTGGTATATCGTCGCTGCACAAATGGTGGTAGCGGCCCTGGCCACTGCTTTTGTTGCCTTCCCGGCGCTCTACCATGTGGTCAAGTTTGTTGCCAACCCGCTCCTGGCCAGCTGGCTCGCGGCGCCGTTGAACAGCATTCATAAGTCGATCAGCCGCGAGATTCTCAGCGCTCACAGCAACACCTACAGCGACCGCACCGGATTCGAACCGCTCTTCGTGCACGTGGTCAACATCGCCCTGGCGGTGTTCGCTTATTTCGGCGCTAGCCTGCTCTTCAGCACTCTGGCTGTCGGCGGTTGGGTCGCTGTGCTGATGCCGGTTCTGGTCGTGATCTTCTCGTACCTGTTCGTCGGTAAGCTGTTGCTGCGCTACAGCAACCACCTGGTAGGCACACTGGTTGGCCTGGCCAGCGGTGTGTTTGCGGGCGTGCAAGCCTACGCTCATTTCGGCCAGAGTTACGTGCTCGGCATCGTCTTCTTCGCCGCTGCGGCGGTTCTGACCGGCCTTGTAGTCTTCCCGGTGGTCTATGTTCTGCAGCGCGCGGTCATTAACGCCGTGTCTGGTATGAACTGGCTGCTGCCGGTGCTCTCTAAGGTCTACAACTTCTTCTTCGGTTTTGTGGACAGCTGCTGGACGCAGTTTGTCGCGGCCTACCGTCGCATCGAAACTAGTTTCAAGCCTGTCTGGCAGCGGCTTTCGGCGACCTGGGACAAATCGTGGACCAACGCCAGGGCTGCCATCGACAAGGCCTGGAACAAGACCCAAAAGTAATCCCGCACCACCGGCGGTTCATCTGTTTCGAGGGAGAGGCACTGGGCCTCTCCCTCTTGTTAAAGCCGCGCAAGCGGTTAATTAATCAAAACTACAAAGGTAAAATCCTATGTCGCAGAAAACACCAAATCTCACCGCAACCGAAGCGTTGCCCAAGTTGAGCATCACGTACAGTGCCGATAGTGGTATCGTCATCGATACTGCTGTGCAGTCAAAGCAATATCAAAACTGGCTGGCCAGGCTCGATGCCCACAAATTCAGGGTGAAGAGCGTGCACTTTCAGTCGGTGGACATGTTCGGCCCGAAGGTCGGCTTCATCAAGTTCAAGGCCGACGTGGTGGATAGCAGCGGTAAATTCTTGCCGGGCATCGTTTTCATGCGCGGCGGCTCGGTTTGCATTCTCGCAGTGCTTATCTGCAAGGGCGCGAAATATGCGGTTATGACCGTCCAACCCCGCATCGCCACCGGTGATTTCGATTTCCTCGAATCTCCCGCCGGCATGCTCGACGGCTCAGGCAACTTCGCCGGCGTCGCTGCTAAAGAAATCGAAGAAGAGCTGGCCATCAAAATCTCGGCAGACGCTCTCACCGATCTCACCGCTTTGGCCGGTTGCACCGACGGCATCTACTTGTCGCCCGGCGGCTCTGATGAAAGCATGCGCTTCTTCTCTTTCACTCAGGAAGTGACCGAGGAGCAGATGGCCGACATCAATGGCCGTTGCACCGGTTTGATCGAAGAAGGTGAACAAATCACCCTCAAGATTGTGCCGCTCGACAGCCTGCTCACCGTGGGCGATGCCAAAACCATCGTCGCCTACGCTCTCTATCAAAAGCACCTGGCTAACCAAGCCTGAGAATCAGGAACAAAAAAAATATGGCAAAAGACGCTTCACTTCCACTTCCGATTCCGCTCTTCGGCGACCTCTTTGTCATCATGGACCCTGGTCGGGATCAAGATGACGAAGATGTGCTCGTTGGCATCAATCGATTCATCCGTCTGGAAATTCTCAAAGTGCTTGGCGTGGTGGCAAATCTTGCCCCTGCTCTCGAGCGCGCCAGACTGGCAAAAGGCACACTGACCCAGCTTGGGCAGGCGACAATCGCCGTGGGCAAAGGTAGCAACTGCAAGCAGGCAGACGACGACGGTCTGGAATACCAGTTCAATGTCGGCTATCTGTCCGATGCTGGAGAAATCCAGGACGGCAAAGAGCTCATTTTGCGCACACTGAAAGAGGCCAAGCCCAAGGGCGTGGTGCTACTTTTGATTTCAGGCATGACCGACGCGGCAACAGTGCTGCGCGAGCACATGCACCTGTTTACTTCGAAGGTGCGTCGCGTTGTGATCATGGGTGGTGCCATCTGCAAAGATGACCTGCCCGTGCTCGACGACGAAGGCCGCTTCCTGCCTGACATGACCGCGCAGAACCACTCTTTCGACAAAGAGTCGGCTGAGTTTCTCTACCGGCAGCTGCAAGACCTGAGCATTCCCGTCACCGTACTTTCGCGTCACGCTGCCATCGCCGGCAAAGTGTCGCGCTCGATATACGATGATATGGCTGCCACCAAACACCCTGTCGGCGTGCGTCTGCTGGCCGCTCAGAAGCTTGCCATCGAAGAGCTGTGGGCTCGTGCCTGCATGCCCGGCGATTCCGCTTTGCGTCAGGGCTTGCCGCCACGTTGCGACAAAGCCTGGTTCTGCAATACGTTTTGCGGCGGCAAAGGCATTGACCGCGAAGCCACCGCTTCCATCTGGGATATCGTCGAGACCTTCAATCTATACGATCCCTGCACTCTGATCGCCGCCATCCCCAACCTGCGCGAATATTTCTTCGCACCACAGGTGGTGGAAGTGCACGGCATCGAACACTACATCATCGGCGTTTCAGCTACGCAACATAATGTGCGTAGCCCCTTGGAGTTGGCCGCCTTCCTCAAGTCAACCATGGTGGATAGCCTCAACAGCGCACTGGCTGTGGCTGACTCCGAAACCAAAGTCGCCTAAAACGGCAAGAAAGTAGAAATTTATGAACACAACCGTAGATATGAGTAAGTCGGGCCTTTTTTCCAAGGTCTCGCTGCTGCTCTCCATTAGCTTCGTTTTATCGGCTCTCGGCACCTATGCCGGCGCTGGTATTACTTCACTGGCCGCCATCATCGTGCTGGCCATTCTCTTCATCGCCGGCGCTTTCGTGGTGCCTCTGGCAGCCAAGGCGTCTACTGCCGCTGGCATTGGTGCTCTTGCTGTCTGGACATTCATCTCTGGCCTGTTTCTGGGGCCGTGCATTCAGCACTATGTGGTGGTGCTCGGCTGGGAAACGGTCTTCCTCGCCTATCTCGGCACTGCTGGGGTGATGGCTGCGTGTGGAGCGGTTGGCGCTCTCAGCGGCATCAATTTCAGTAGCCTGGGTCGCTGGTTGACTTTCGCCCTGCTCGGATTGATCGTGGTCGGCATTGTCGCCATCTTCATTCCCTTCAGTCAGGGCGTCAATATTGTCTGGTCGCTCGGTGGTATGGCAGTGTTCGCACTCTTCTTCATCTACGATTTCTTCCGCGCCAAAGACGCGCCGAATACGTGGGAGAGCGCCACTCTCGTGACCATGACTTTGTACCTCAACTTCATCAACTTCCTCCTCTACCTGCTCAAGTTCATTGAAGCAGTCAGTGGTCGCAAGAAGTAATTTGAGGCCAAGCTTGCATCAAGCAGGCTAAAAATATTCCGTTAAATTGCCGGCCAGCACCATCAGTAATGATGAATGCTGGCCGGCATATTTTTCAAAAATGTGTTCTCAAGCCAATTTTAAAACCATTTGGATACTATCAAATGTCGTAGAAAAATTGATTTAGGAAAAAATTGGGTGGGAGAAAAAAGAAAGCGACCAACGATAAAAGCCCATTAGAGGACTTTGCGCTGGTCGCTTTTCAGCCGATTAAGTCGCAACCCTACCTGGTAAAATGGCCTCAACTACATAGCCGAGTAGCTGCGGTGAAAAAATCTGGAGAACGAAGCGGTGGTTGTATAGACCACGCCTCGTTTCCAGAATAAAATCTAACTGTGATTTTTACTTGCCTACCGGAACGGTGAGCTTGCTCAACGAATATTGAGCAGCTTGGCGGACGCCGGAGGCTGCCATCAAATGCTCGATGTCGGCCACAGCTTTGGGCGCGTCAGCAGTTTGCACAAAAGCACCGTCTGCGGTGACCTCGATGTTGTCCTCGATGCGCACGCAGATACCACGATATTGCTCAGGAATGCGTTCGTCGGTAAGCGACAGGTAGACGCCAGGCTCAATGGTCAGCACCATGCCGGCCTGGAAAGGCATCTTGCCGCTGAAAGCACCGACGTCGTGCACGTCCAACCCCAGCCAGTGACCGAGGCTGTGAGGCATGACGTCACCGAGCTTGAGCCCGCTTGCAGAGATATCGAAACCGAGTCGTACCAGTCCTTCCGTGAGCTCTGCGTCGCAGGCGTCGGACAACTGGTTCCAGGTAATACCGGGCTTGATGGCGGCAATGGCAGCCAATTGGCCGGCCAGAACAACCTCGTAAATTTTCTTCTGTGCCTGGCTGAAGCTGCCGGACACAGGGAAGGTACGGCTGATGTCGGAGGCGTAGCCTTCGATTTCGCTGCCGGCATCGATCAGCACGAGCTCACCGTCGCGCAAAATCGTCTGACCGGCTGAGTAGTGCAAACACAGACCATTGGCCCCTGCTGCCACGATAGTGTCGTAAGAGTTCACACCACCATTGGTGGCATTGACCAGGTCGAGCACGCCGCGCAAGGCAAGCTCGCTGGCGCCGGCAACGCAATGGCGCATGGCCAACTTGTGGCTCAAGCTGCCAACCTTGCCGCTGTGGCGCATGATTTGCAATTCGCCCGGCGACTTGATCAGGCGCATGGCGGCTACCAGGTCAAGCGGGTTCTTCAGGCGCCGGTTCTTACAGAACGGCAGCATGATGGCGTCTACTTTGAGGTTGATACCGCGCTTGTAGAAGATGCTGCGGGCGCGCTTGGTCAGAGGGCCAAGCACTTTTGCAAATGACTTGGTGCCGTAAGCAGCGTCGGCGCCGAAGAGCTGTTTTACTCCGTCGATGCCACAGCGCTTGCCGTGCCAGATTTCGGCAGAGGGCTCGCTCGGTTGCACGAACATGAGCAAGCGCCCGGCACTTTTTGCGACGGTCTTGTCGAACACCAACATGCAGTTGGGCTCGGCAAAACCTGTGAGATAAAGAATGTCAGAAGAGGCGCGATAGGCGAAGCCGTTGTCGTCTCCGTTGCGCAGCGCTTCAGGCTGAGAGGCGATCACGGCTACGGCACCAGCAGGCAGTGCGGCAAGTAAGCTCGCTCTGCGGGCTGCATATTCGCCTGCGGAAATAAATTTAGACATAAATATCCTTTTTAGTTGGCTGTTAGAAACCGAGGACGGTTTCGCTGATGCCGTGGGTATCGCAGAAGCTGCGAAACTCCGGCTCCGTGAGTGGCACGAGCAGATCGCGAGGGCGCTTGCGCTTGTCGGTCTGCTGTACCTTTGGCTTTGCCGTAGATTGACCCTTGGGCAAATCTTTGGCGGTTTTTAAATCGATTGTCAGTTGCATTGATATCTCCTTAAAAGATTGATGTTTAGCGGTGCTTGAAACTGCGCTTTTTCTCCGCTTGCGACTAAAGGGAGCATCGAAATTGATGCTGCCTTCGTCGAAAATTACGCGTTTGAAAACGCAGAACTACTGCGATCGCAGATTAGTCGCGGATGCCTTCACTGCGCATTTCGGCACTCCCTGTGGTGGCGTCGGAATTGGCGGGAGTCAACTGACAGCCGCAACCTTCGCAAGCGTTTTTGGCGATACTGCATTGACTGCAGTACAGGTCAGACATCTGCGAAATCAAGGCACCACAGCCGGAGCAGTTGCCTATGGCGGTAAGGCCATTGGTGGAGGAACATGGTGTACATTTCATATGTTTTCTTTCTAGTTATTGTGTGTCTCTCTGATTGTCTCTTCGATATCAGAGTCGGGCACCGAATATAGTTGCAAAACCTGGGCGCTTATTGCCATGCTGCCCGCGATTTCTTCGGTGACAATGGAGCGCGCACCGCGTGCTTTGAGGTCTTCGACCTGACTGGCACGCCTGGCACGGGCAATGATATTGATGGTCGGATTAAGTCTGTTGGCCACCTCTACGGCCGCCAGCAAAACTTCAGAATCAGACATGGTGAAGACGATGTTGCGGGCTTGACGCAAACCAGCATGGGTCAACACTTCTGGTCGACTGGCGTCGCCATAAATGATGTTCAAGCCGCTTTTCTTCTGCGCGCGCACCATCAGCGGGTCGTATTCAATGACCATGGAAGGAAGCTTGCGCTTTTGCAAGGCCTGCACCAGATTGCGACCGGCCACTCCGTAACCGACCACAATTGTGTGATCGTCGAGCTTTTTGCTTTCAGCACCCTCGCCCATACGACCGGCACCCCACGAAACAGGTATGAGCCTGTCCAAGAGCGTGGTGGTTTTCCGGCCCAATGTAATCACGCTTGGCGTGACGAACATTGAGAGGATAGCGACTGCGAGGAATAGCTGGTTGGCTTCTTGCGTGAGAATACCAGCGCTGAAACCGAGTTTGGAGAGTACGAACGAGAACTCACTGGCTTGGGCCAGAGTAACGCCGGTTAAAAGCCCGACTCGCCAGGAATGACCCATGACAAAAGTAGCGCCAAAACCAATCAGAGTTTTGAGCGACATCATCGCCACCACCAGTGCCACCACCAGAAGTGGATTGTCCATCACCACACGCAGATCGAACATCATGCCGATGGAGACGAAGACCAGGCAATTGAGAATTTCGCGAATAGGCAAAACCTCTGCCAGAGCCTGGTGACTGAATTTTGAATCGGAGATGATCAAGCCGGCGATGAAAGCACCGAGAGCCATGGATAGCCCGAACTGCGAAGTGGCGAAGGCTGTGCCTAAACAAAGCAGAATGATGCTCAGTACAAAAGCCTCGCGCTTTTTGGTGCGCGCGACATGGCTTAGAAGCCAGGGAATGAGGAAGCGAGCTGCTACCGCTGCCATGGCCACGAAGACCAGAGCCTGAGCGGTGCTTGCCAGCACATTCCACAAGTTGCCATCGCCTTGACCGGCCAGGTAAGGTGTGAGCAACACCATAGGCACAATGCACAAATCCTGGAAGATCAGTATGCTGAGCGCTGCTCGTCCGTGAGTGGCGTCAAGTTCGCCACGATCTTCAAGTATGCGAATGACCAGGGCGGTGCTGGAAAGTGATACCAGCATACCGATGAAAATCGCTGATTTGAGCTCAATGGCGTTTGGAAAAGCGCAAACAACAGCCGCTGTAGCAGCAATTGTTAACCCTATCTGCAAACTGCCTGCGATCAGCAAAAACTTTTTCAAGCGCACGAAAGTCTTAACCGAAAATTCGATGCCCGCTTCGAAAAGCAAAAGCACCAAACCAATTTCGGCCAGTCCTTCGATGGCATGCGTTTCGGCGACCAGCTTGAATCCGTGTGGGCCTAAGACCACGCCGGTAATAAGAAAACCTAAGACCGAAGGTAGATTGAAGCGATGAAAAATCACCACCATTGCGACCCCCAGTCCGAACACGATCAGAAGATCCTGTAAGAGAGCTGTTTCTGGCATAGTTAATACCCTTCAATATTCGGGCGAAGCCGCTGTTGCTGCCTGCCTATCGTTGAGAGACTGCGCGACGGCAGGCATTGCAATGGCAATGCCTGCATCTGGCAGAGTTATTTAGTACCTGACTGAAGCCCCGCAAGAGGTGCTTGCTAGCGTGGAGCGATTACTTTTTCTTGCTGAGCTTGCCGGCGCCAGCGAGAATGCGCTGGCTGA
This sequence comes from Candidatus Obscuribacter sp., assembly GCA_021772135.1. Lineage (GTDB taxonomy): Bacteria > Cyanobacteriota > Vampirovibrionia > Obscuribacterales > Obscuribacteraceae. Next base: position 13,018 of record JADYXQ010000326.1, on the reverse strand, counting down.
AGTAGCTGTCCATCTCTTCGTTGTGAGCACGGCCTTCGGCCATGATCGCTTCGATTTCGTCCACTTCTTTGGCAACGCCTGCAGTGAGCACTTCATTGCCCTTGGCGGTAATCACCACATCGTCTTCGATGCGAATGCCGATGCCGCGGTACTTTGCAGGCACACGGTCTTCGTCGGCCATGATGTAGATTCCGGGCTCGACGGTGAAGGCCATGCCCACTTCCAGCGGACGCTTCTTGCCCACCTGGCTGCGAGTGCCGTAAGTGCCGACGTCATGCACATCGAGACCAATCCAGTGACTGGTGCCGTGCATGAAGAAGTCGAAGAGGGTGAGCGGTGCTTTTTCGGCTTTGTCGGCCTTCTTGCTCTTCTTGACCGCTTTGGCGCTGGCGTTAGACGATTTCTCGTTCTTCTTCTTCCAGGCTTCCACAGCTGCTTTTTCACCTTCGGCGGTGAGGTGGCTCTTGGGCAGAAGACCCAGTTTGACCAGTCCGGCCCGCAAGGTATTGCTGGCGGTGGCATGGATATCGGCCAGGGTGACGCCGGGGCGAGCCATGGCGATACCAGCCTTTTCAGCTGCCAGCACGATCTCGTAGATCTCGCGCTGGGCCTTGCTGAACTTGCCGTTGACCGGGAAGGTACGGGTAATGTCGGAAGCGAAACCCTTGAACTCGCAAGCAGCATCGATCAAAAGCAGATCGCCGCCTTTCAGTTCGGTTTCGTTCTCGATGTAGTGCAGGCAAGTGGCGTTGCTGCCACCACCGACGATGCTTGTGTAAGCCGGGTAGCTGGCACCGTTGAAACGGAAGACCGCTTCAAGCGAAGCCTGTACCTGATATTCCATCAGGCCAGGGCGAGTCAGCCGCATGGCTTCCACATGAGCCGCCGCCGAGATTGCTCCGGCATGGCGCATGATGGCGATTTCCGCCGGTGATTTGAAAAGGCGCATTTCGTGCACCAGCTTGTCGGTGTTGAACAACGACTGCTGCGACTTGCTCCAGAGAGCGCGCACCTTTTTGTCTACTTCTTCGTTGCGATCGAAGCGATAGTAAAGCTGCTCCGACGCCGCCAGAAGGGGCGCCAGAACAGCCTCGAGTTCGTCGATAGTGTGTGCTTCATCGGCACCAAATTGGGCGATTGCGCCTTCCGGTCCGAAACGTTTGCCGGTCCAAATCTCGCGGCTGCGATCTTTGGGCTGGACGAACATGATGAAGCGATTCTTGCTTGAAGCCTTGGTCTTGACGAAAACCAGCACTGCTTCCGGCTCGGGGAAATTGCTCAGGTAGAGCATATCCGACGAGGGACGGTAAGCGTACTCGGTATCGTTACTGCGAGTCTGCATCGGATTGGTGTTGATAATTGCCACCGAATCCACAGACATGCGCTTGAAGAATTCCTTACGCCGTCCGGCGAAGAAATCGGCTGTCAGCGCAGGCCTAGGTGCCACAGTAAATTTATAGGGTTGCTTCATGTTTAATCTCCTGACTGAATTTTAGTGCTCCCGGCCCCAGAAGGGAAGCTCTTGAAAAGACAAGCTTCGCAAGAACCTCCCTCTGGTTTTGGAGTCACCGCTGTTAAGGCAAAATTGCCTGGCTAGCTAAAGAAAGCGGTGAGTAGAATTAGACCGTGCCCACCACCACCGTAACCGCCTTCGACAGGTCGAAGTTGGAGCGGATGAAAGCGTTCACTGCCTCCTTGCTCACAGCCTGATAGTTGGCGGTTTGCTTGTCCATCAGTTCCACACCGTGACCAAGGAAGGTGTAGGTGTTGATGGTGCCGGCGACAACGCTGGGCGAATCAAGACGCACGACAAAGCTGCCTGCGGCACCCTTGATCGCCTCGTCGAACTCGCGGTCGCTGATGCCTTCCGCCTGATACTTGGCCACCACTTCGTTGATCAAGCGCAGGGCCAGATCAACGTTGGCCGGGTTGACCGTAATCGTGATCTGCCAGCTGCCATCTCCGAAGAGCGCGCTCGCGAACGAAGTACGGATGCCGTAGGTGAGACCATACTGCTTGCGCAGCACGTCACCAAGGCGCGACGAGAGAGTCGACTCACCAAGAGCGGCGTTGGCCACCTTGCCCACGTAGAAGTCGGGCGTGCCGAACTTCACAGCCGAGGGCAGACCGATGACGATGCTGACACTGGTCATGTCGGGCACATGCACCACGTGCTTGACCGCCGCTGCCGGAGCAACTGCAGGCACCACAGGGATGGCATGCGCTTCGAAATCGCTCTTCCAACTGGCGAAGGCGACGTCTACCAGACGAAATGCTTCGTCGGCTTCGATGCCACCAGCGATGGTGAGGATGGTGCCCTTGGGGCTGAAATACTGTGCATGGAAAGCCTTGACGTCATCGATGGTGATGCCGTCCAGCTCTGCCAGCACTTCGGCCGCGGGCCTTGAATAGTTCACAGCGCCTTCGCTGTAAAGCGTGGCCGACAGCTTCTGAGCAGCGAGCTCATCGGTGTCAGACTGCGCGTTCTCGAGCATCGACTGCAGCTGCAGCTTGGCCTGCTCGAGTTCGCGCTCGGGGTAGAGCGGGTTGCGCACGGCGTCGCCGACCAGGGCGATGTAAGCGCCAAAGTCAGCGGTGACCACCTTGCCATTCAGGTTGCAGTTGTAGGTGTCGCTGCCGAAGTTCATGCCCGCGCTCATTTCTTCGAGCATATCGGCGATCTGACCCTTGGAGGCCTTCTCGCTACCCTTGTTGAGCAGCATGGCAGCCAGAGTCGGCACCATGCCCTTGCCTGCGGAGCTGTAGCAATCGCCGGCGCGAACCTTGAGCGAGACAGCCACAGTCTTGGCCGACGGCATGGGCACAACCTGAACGGTCATGCCGTTGGCAAGAACACGCTCGCTGGTCTGAGCCTTGAAGCTGTTCTTGGAGGTGTCAGCGGCTTCGACAGGTTCCGACGCCACAACATTGTCCTCGGCCTCAATGTTTCCTTCGACAAGCGCCAGGCGCTTTTCTTCCGGAATGAAGGTGCCGACCGTACGGTTGTTTTCGCTGAAATAGCGACCGGCCACTTCGCGGATCGACGCCGGCGTAACCAGGTCGAACTTGTTGTCGTAGTCGATGTACTCCTTCCAGGTGCCCACCACTTCGGCGTGGCAGAGCTGGCCCAGAAGTGCCATCTGGTTGTCGGAACCAAGGGCGGTGCCCTTACGGTTGGCCGCCTTGACGCGGTTCAACTCGTCTTCGCTCACCGGAGTGACTGCCATGGAGGCCAGCACTTCCAGCAGCACGGCTTCCACCGCCTCAGGCTTGACACCTGGTGCACAGGTGGCCGACATGGTGAAGAGACCAGGGTCCTTCATGTCACCCGAGCCGGCACCACAATCGACTGCCAGACGCGTTTCGATCAGCGCCTTGTAGAGGCGGCTGGCACGCTGGCGCGAACCACCGAGAACGCGACCCAGAGCCGAGAGGGCATACGAGTCATCGTGCATGGAAGCGGGCACATGGAAACCGATCATCACTTCCGCCGGCTTGGTGGACGGCTTGACGATCTTGAAGCGACGCTCGCCAATCTGCACGGGCTCCGTGGTGTAGACCTGCGGAATCTCGTGAACGGAGCGCGGAATCTGACCGTAGGTCTCCTGGATGATGGTCAGGCACTCGATGGTCTCGAAGTCACCGGTGACCATCAAAGTGGCGTTGTTGGGCCAGTAGAAGGTCTCGTAGAACTCCTTCATGCGGGCCAGGGGAACGTTCTGCACGTCATCGAGCCAGCCGATGATCGGATGGTGATAGGGGTGCTCCTGGAAGGCCGTGGCCATCAGGCTCTCGTACAGAAGTGAGCTGGGCTCGTTCTTGCTGATCTCGAACTCGTTGCGCACCACGGTCATCTCGGTGTCGCGGTCTTCCTGACGCAGGCACAGATTGCGCATGCGGTCCGCTTCCATGGTGATCAGCTCGCGCAGATACCGGCTCGGTACCTTAGCGAAGTAGTTGGTGCGGTCGTAAGAAGTGGTGGCATTGAAGTCTGCGCCCAGAGGCTTCAGGCTTTCGACGAGGTTGTAGCTCGGCGTGCCCTTGAACATCATGTGCTCAAGGAAGTGCGTGGAGCCGGTGTAGCCCACCGCTTCATTGCGCGAGCCGACCTTGTAGACAATCATGCTGGTCACGACGGGAGCGGCGTGGTTCTCGATCAGGAGAACCTTGAGACCGTTCTCGCGGTGACGATATTCGGCGATGCCGTCGATCGCTTCGATGAAGTCGAAACCGAGGGCCTCTGCGGTATTTGCGTTCTTGTTCATTTTGATTTCTCCTAGTTAAGTACACAGAGGAGGCTCAGCGAAATGCCGAGCCTCCCTATGTCTATGTTTTCAACTGTTGTGATGCAGGTTTCAGCAGCGTTACTTGCTGATCTGCTTGAGAGCGAAAGAAAGTTGGTTGTCGTTGGGCGAACCGAGTTTGGTGCCCTTCGCTTCATTGAGCTTGACCACGAAGTCAGGCTCGATGCCATAGCTTTCGGACGAGTTGCCACCGTCGCCAAGCCACTTACCGCTAGGGGTGAAGTAGCGCAAGCTGGTGATGTGCAGGCTGGTGTTGTTGGGCATGCGAATGACCGACTGACCGATGCCTTTGCCGAAAGTGCGCTCACCAATGACGGTGGCACGCTTGTTGTCCTTGAGCGCTCCGGTAAACATCTCGGCAGCCGAGGCAGAATGCCCATTGACTAGAATGACGATCTCTTTGTCGCCGGCGATTGCCTCAAGACGTTTGACCGTCTTGTCCGACACTGAGCCAGTGGCTTCGTCTTTGACGTTGATGTTGAAACCAGCGGCGCTGACTGAGAAAGTGCTCAGGCTGTGGCCACTGCCGGCGGCGCGCTCGCGAATGGAGACGATTTTGCCGTCGTTGAGAAAGAGGCTGACCAGCTGCAGGCAGACGTTAACGTCGCCGCCCGGGTTGAAGCGCATGTCGATGATCAGCTTGTCGGTGCCGAGGTTGCTGATGGCCGCTTTCATTTCATCGGCAGCATCACGCTCCATGAAATTCTCGAGGCGGATGTAACCGACTTTGGTACCGTTTTCGGCGGTGAGCAACTTGGAGCTGACCACTTCGGTTTTGACAAAAGCGCGGGTGATTTTGAGGTCAACTGGTTTGCCATTGCGAACAACGGCAACGTCGACCACTTCACCAGGTTTGCCTCGCATCTTTGACACAAGCATTTTCATGCTGGCGTCTTTGACCGAGACATTGTCGATGGAGACTACGGCGTCACCGTCTTTCATACCGGCCAGCATGGCAGGGCCGTTGGGTCTGACTTCTTTGATCAACGGATAACCGTTGCTGTCGGAAGCAACCAGTGGGCCATCGGCCTCAATAGCAGACATGACCACTTTGCCGTCGGCGTCGAACTTGGGTTCAATTGAAACGCCGATGCCGGCAAATTTTCCTGCCGAGCGTTCGTCCTGAGCCTGCACAGCTTCTGGGGGAAGCAGCGAAGCATAGTGGTCACCGGTGGAAGCAAGCATCTCGTTGGCGAACTTGATGGCGTCTTCATCGGTTTTGATTTGTGAATCGAACTTGTGTTCCCAGGACGGCCAGTCTTTCAGTTTGGCGGGGTCGTAAGCCTGTGCGGCTGCCGTTTCCCAGGTCTGGTGATAAAGTTCGATAGGCTCCACCTGCCGCAAATGGGGCAGCATGTAGAGACTGAGAGCGAAAAGCAGCAAAGCGACGTTCAAGACGCTGAGCAGTGTTCCGGAAAGAAGGCGTGCAAAAATGCCAGCCTTGTTCCCTGGAGGGGCAAGAGGCGGTGTAATGTTCATAGCTTTCTCATTTGTTTAGACAACAGAAATTTGCTGTCCGGTTAAAAAAATAGCCAATCGCGAGAAACACTCAGATGAACCGAATGCGTCTGTGGTTGTGGCCGTTACTCGCACACCCATTCAGAAGGGCGAGTGAAGAAGAAAAATCACCAGCGTCAGTTCAGCCGACGTCTCGGTAAGGAGCTAGGACAGGGAATCTGATCTGGTGTTGTTTTAGGTGTTTCTGAAGATTTAGCGGGTTGGAAGAATGGGTGACACTAGAACCTATAAGTTAGAAGTCATGTAGTTCAAATTAATGAAATCAAAGATCAGGCCCCGACTACTACTTCTAGATAATTACGCGGGCATACATAAGCTAAAGCTCATAGTAAATATCTGATCATGACTGAAGATCTCTCACCACTGCGGGCTTTCAGCTTCACGACAGCTGGAATAAGCGTGCCTCTTGACTACTGCGCCAAAAGCAAGCGAGGATGCCAAGAGAAGTTAGCCAATAGCGCAAGCTAGTACCACATGGCATCGCGAAGCTGATTGTTTATTTGCAGAAAGTGCCAGCGGAGGCCTTGGCCTTTTCGTTTTTAAGCAGATATTCTCTCGCTTCTGCCACCACATACAGTGAGCCGGTGATGCAAATCAAGTCATCACTTTGGGCTGCCGCAAGTGCTTTGTCTATCGCTTCAGGAACCGACTCGGTCACACAAACCTCGGGGCGATCGAGTTCAAAGACGTTGAGAAGATCGCCTATTTGGCTGGGATTCATCGAGCGAGGATTGCTGCTCTTGGTAGTGACCACCAGTTTGCTCATAGCGGCCAGCTCTTTCCATATGGCGGAAATATTTTTGTCTGTATTGACACCAATCACAAAGATACAGCTTTTCTTATTGAAGACGGTCTTCAACGCTTGAGCCAGAGCCGCTGCCGATTCGTGATTGTGAGCGCCGTCGGCGACGATTACAGGACCTTCAGTACCTTCAGTACCTTGTGAAAGAATTTCCAACCGACCGGCAATGGTGGCGGTCGCCAGGCCCCGAACAATGGCTTCGTCTTCAATTTCTAGCTCGCCACGCTGACGCAGACCAAGCACTGTAGCCACCGCTGTGGCGGCGTTATTGATTTGGTGAGCGCCAAGCAAATTGATGCGCAATTCAAAATTTATTCCAGAGCCTTCCATAATGAAAGTTTGTCCGGTCAAATCTTGCGAAACTGGTTTGACCTTGTAGCGTTTGCCGACATCGATAAGCTCAGAATTGGCTTCATGGCAGCGTCTGCCAACAGCAGTGCGAGCGCCGGCATCTTTTTGCGCAGCCAGTACCGTCAGGCAGTGAGGAACAACAATACCAGCCTTGTTGGCAGCAATTTCAGTCTGGGTGCTGCCCAATATTTCCACGTGCTCAAGGCTAATGGGAGTGATTACGGCAGCGGTTTTGGTTTCAAAAACATTGGTCACATCATATCGGCCGCCCAGGCCGGTTTCAACGATTTGCCACTGTACCGGTTTAGCAGAAGTTTTAACAAGATGAAAGAAAAGTGCTGTGAGAATGCCAAAAGTTGAAATAGTGCTGTTGCCGCTGTCGCGTTCAGCTTCTACGTTTTCTTTGATTTCGGCCACACCCTGAGCAAAACGCTCTTCTGATACAGCTTGCAGGTCAAAAGCAATGCGCTCGGTATATTCATGCAAATGCGGGCTGGTATAGAGAGCCACTTCTTGACCGGCTGCTTTAAGCATAGAGGCGATAAAGGTGCTGGTTGAACCTTTGCCTTTAGAACCAGCGACGTGAATGGTAGGAATGCCCCGGTGCGGATTGCCCATGCGATTGAGCAGCGATTTCATCGATGGCAGGCCCATAGTCGGTCCACGAGCGCCAAAAGTGGCTCTTTCCATGTCTGGAAATGCTTGCAGGAATGCCAATGCTGCCTCGTAATTCATCAAATCCGATTTTTTCTTCTGGAAATAGTGCGCCGCGCCGAAGAAGCAGAAGCTTCTCTGCTTATTCTCCATTAACTAAACAGGATCTTGATCAAGTTTACAAGTTTAAAAGAGGCGAAGTGCCATTTCACTGTTGGGCCTTTTTCGCCCCCAACCGGACAAAGACAGCCAATCTATGGCCTGAAAAGCACGAAAACTGGTTGCTGAAATGCAACATTTTTGCTCTGTTTCCAAGAGTGCAATGCTGTTCATAAAAGCACTTCTGGGAATTTCACCACAATTTAGTGGTCGCTCTTGACCTGCTGGGCGAAAAAAGGCTTGGTTTTTTCACCGGCATTTTCTAGGCTCGAATTTATATCTGAGCGCACAAATTTTTCGAGCCACAAAAGAGCCAAAAACATACACCTTGCTTTTTTTTGCCTGATCGACCTTTCTCAATGAAAGGCAGATATTGTGCGCGTTTCAAAAGAGGAATAGCTGATGATTGATGCCAATACGCACCAGTTTTGTCAAACGGTGACAACAATATTGAGTAGCATACTGTTGCCACTGTTTGTGATGGCAGCGCTAAGCGCCCTTGTTGGTGCTCCCATAGTCGGCAGTGCCTTAAGCGAGGCCCTGGAGCTGGCTGCCGCATTTGTATTCGAACTATTGCTGAGAACCCTGCAGGTGAGCGTTGCTTTTCTGTGGTATGCACTACGTTTGCTGGCCCGCACCGCCCTGATGTTTTACGGTTGGGCAGAGCAGCAAATGCGTAAATAAAAGTAAGTTATGTGCTTACTTCTGCCTATTTAAGAGTGCCTCGAATTGATCGAGGTAGTCTTTGAAAACATCCAGCGCCGACTTGATTGCCTTGGAGCTGGAGAGGTCGACTCCGGCTCCTTTTAGTAGGTCTATGCTGTATCTGGAGCTGCCGCTGGATAAGAATTTGACATACTTTTTCACCGCTGGTGCCCCCTGGGCCAGAATGCCGCTGGCAAGCGCGGTGGCGGCAGAAATACCGGTAGCATACTTGTAGACGTAAAAACTATTGTAGAAGTGCGGAATGCGCGCCCATTCGACTTTTACTGCATCGTTTGCATCGACCACGTCGCCATAATATTTGACATTGAGGTCGAGGAAAATTTGAGAGAGTTTGTCCGCTGTCAGTGCTTCGCCATTTTCTGCTGCCTGGTGAGCGAGCATTTCGAATTCGGCAAACAGTGTTTGACGGAAGAATGTGGTGCGGAAAGCTTCCAGTTGATGATTAATGAGATAAAGGCGCAGGTCATCGCGCTTTTCCACTGCCAGCAAATGATGAGCTAAAAGCGCTTCGTTGCAAGTAGATGCCACCTCGGCCACAAAAATGGTGTAGTCGCCATAAGCATAAGGTTGAGACTTGCGCGTGTACCAGGAGTGCATGGAATGCCCGGCTTCGTGTGCCAAAGTAAACATATTTTCTAGATTGTCCTGCCAGTTCATCAGCATGTAAGGTGGTGTGCCGTAACAGCCTGAACTGTATGCTCCTGAGCGTTTTCCTTTGTTTTCGTGCACATCCACCCAGCGCGAGGCAAAGCCGTCGCCCAGAGCTTGAACGTACTCCCTGCCTAGTGGTACCACGGCATCAAGAATTTGTTTTTGGGCGCTTTGATAGTCGATGGCATAGTCGACATCGCCTACGATAGGCACGTAAAGATCCCACATATGCAGCTTGCCGTCTGGTAATTCACCTCTTTGTGCCAGTTGTTTTTTACGCAAGTCAAGATAACGTTTGAGCACAGGCAAATATTCGTGGGCGGTGGCCACCAGATTTTTGTAGACTGTGAGCGGCACATTGTCGGGGCCAAGAGCGGCGGCCAGAGCCGATTTGTAATTACGGGCGCGGGCTTCGAAAATATTGCCTTTGACTTTGCTGGCGTAGTTGGCGGCAATGGTGTTGCGCATGCCGTCAAAGGCGCCCATCATGCCGAGATAAGCACCTTTGCGCACTTCGGGGTGGCGACTTTGTAGAAATACTATGTAATTGCCATGGGTCAGTTGAACTTCGCTACCTTTTTCATTGCGCACCATGGGTAGTTTCAAATCGGCATTGTCGAGCATAGAAAAAGTATTGCTCGGACCTTGCGAAACTTGGGCGTATTGCGCCAGCAGTTCTTCAATCTCGGGGTTGCGCACGTGCTCGCGGCGCAGCATCAGCTCGGCCAGTTTATGGCGGTAAAGTTCTAAACCGCTGGTCTTCTCTATGAACTCTTCGATGCGTTCAGCTTTAGCCGTAAGCAACTCAGGATCGGCCCAGGAGATCGCTTCGCCAAATTGAGTGTAGAGCGCCAGGGCTCTGTCGTTTAAGCCTTGATAATGACTGTCGCTTTTGTCTTCATCTGCTTTCAGGTGTGAATAGACATATAGTTTTTCTACTAACTGAGCGACGCTGTCTCGTAGCTGGAAATAAGCTAGAAGTTGCTTGCCGGAAGTTTTGATTTTGCCTTTAAATTGAGGCAGGGTTTTCACCAGGGCCGCCGCTCTAGTTAAATCAGCCTCCCAGGCCGCTTCTGACGGGTAGACAGGAGTCAGGTCCCAGGTCCGTTCAGGATCAACCTGACTGCGTGTAGGAAGTTCGCCAGTTTTTAGTGCGATAGCGGTCATGACAGTTTTTTATCCCCATAGGCTCAGGCATTTAGTAAAGCATGAATATGTTTGCAAGAGATTGAGTGAGAGAGGCTGCAAGACCTGGTTTGCACAGCTGGCACACCGACAATTGCGCAAGCTGGTGAATCTTGGCAACCTGTAGTCAAGATTTCCAATCTGCGCCATCTGTTGAGTGTTGGGCCGGCAATTGCTTTTGGCTAGTCTTATTTCCTAAGCTAAAAGCTCATAACTTCTTTTTTCATCTCAGCCTATCGAGATTTTCCTCAACCAAGCGTATTAGCCATTTCCGATCTCACCACTTTGCGCAAGCACTGTTGCATGCAGATCCAGAAAATTAAACGCATCAATGGAGCTTAAATATGAAAAATCCGTCAGTCGGCACTCTCGCCGATTTGCGGTTTTGGTTAGTGCGGACTTTTGTCTGGCGCTTTGCCAAACCGCGTTTTATTACCCTCATGGGTGGCCCGGGAGCCGGTAAAGGCACTGTGGCTACCGGACTCGCTCCTGAACTCGGTCTCAGCCATGCAAGCACTGGTGCTTTGATGCGCAAAGAAATCGAGGAAGGTACTGATTTCGGCATGCAAGTCAAAGATGCAATGGCAAAGGGCAACCTGGTTCCTGATCATCTGGTCATGCAAATTCTCGAGAGAACCCTCCGCGCTCCGCAGATCAAAGGCGGCGTCATTCTGGACGGTTTTCCGCGCACACTTGAGCAGGCAGTAATGCTTGATCGGTTGCTTTCCAGTTGGGGAGTGGCTCTAGAAAAAGCAATTTGGCTGGAGCTTACCGAAGCTGATTTGATTGAGCGCCTGTCTATGCGCCGCACCTGTTCCAACAAGAAATGCGGTCGCACCTATCACCTCAAGTTCGACCCACCCAAGGTGGCAGACATCTGTGATGACTGCGGCAGCCCACTGATTCAGCGCGACGATGACAAGCCGAGTTCAATCAGAACCCGCCTGGCCACCTACAGAACCGAGTCGGCACCATTGCGCACCTACTACCAGGCTGCCCGCAAAGTCAACAAGCGTGGCATCAAATGCAGTGTCATGAAAGTTGTGGTGCCAAACAACCTGATGAACAAAAAGCAAGTGCTTGCCAAAGTTGTGGCCGCCCTTAACGACTAACGGCGAACACATATAGACAGGCACTTACCTGTAGTTTTCTTTCTCTTTTCGCCGGCATCTCTGACGGCGACTACCTTCAATTCTCATTTTGGAAAAACACTATGTCTACTGAAAAACCTGAAGCCGACCAGAACACTGTCGCCGCTTCCCCCGACACAACTTCTCCCGAGACGGCCGCCTCCAAGCGCAAGTCCGTCAAAACTCTGACTCTCGATGAGCAGCTCAAAGCCGCTCAGATCAAAGAAATCAATTTGCGCATCGGCAAGGTGAAAAAGCTTCAGTCTACCGAAGCCAATGAAGCCGACGCCAAGCTACGCAGCGCTCTTGCCGCCGCCGAGTCGGCCGAACTTGATCTCGCCCGCAAGCGTCGCGAAGCCGCCCGCGACCAGTCTGGTGCCGAAGAGCATCTCACCTACACGATCTGGGACGGCGTCAGCAGCGAGAGCATGAAGGCGTGCGTCACTGACCTTTCCCGTTGGAGCCGACGCTTCCCCGGTCAGGCCATGACCCTGATTCTCAACTCTCCCGGCGGCGCTGTAACGCATGGCCTGGCGCTGTACGATTTCATTCAGAAGATGCGCGCTGACGGACATCACATCACTGTGGTGGTGCTTGGTCAGGCTGCTTCCATGGGTGGCATCTTGCTGCAGGCCGGCGACAAGCGGGTGATTGGCTCGAGCTCGCGCGTGCTCATTCACGAGGTGTCCGCCGGCACTTCCGGTAACCTGCAGAAGATGGACGACGACGTCGAAGTCTTCAAGGCCAACTGGGACAAGCTGGCTCGCATCCTTGCCCACCGCTCGCACCTGACTGTGGCCGAAGTGAAACGCAAGGCGTTCCGCTTCGACTGGTGGCTCAGTGCGCAGGAAGCGGTGAGCGACGGCTTTGCCGATGAGGTGCTGGCCGCTCCGGTGGAAGCCGCAGGCGTCAAGCGCTCATCCAAGGCCAAGGCAAAGAGGAAGCCCGCGGCTTCTCGCTCTGCCGCTCAGGCGAGTTCGTAAAGCAAATAGCGACACCATGTGGTGTCGCAGAAGGAGAAACAAACTATGCCGATCACTCTCACTATTCTGATACTGGTACTGGTGGCAATTGCCACTCTGTTGATTGCTCAGACAACCGACAAGGTCATTTACCAGGGCCCGGCCTCGCTGATTGCCAACAACTTCAAGCACTACAGTGCTACTCACCGCACCCTTTCGGTGGTGCTCCATCAGTCTCTTCTCGGTATCGATAAGCCGGTCAACATTCTGGTGGCTACAGTGACTAAGGCTGAAGCCGAAGTCATTGCCGCTGAATCTCTCGCAACCCGGCAGATCACGGTGCGAATGCGCCTCTTCGGTCAGCCGAGAGTTACTGCGATTAGTAAGTAGCCGCACAAACGCAAGCAATTGCACTGAGAAAAGCGGTGGTCCATTTTATGGCCATTTAGCTTCTCTCTTTTTCCTGTTCTATTCATTCATATAGTATAGCTCCGCTATCAGTAACAGGGTTGAGTTCTTGGAGCTTAGTTGTATATGCGCTTCCACTGGAAATCGCTTGCCCAGTGCATTACGATT